>CAVDVT010000226.1:0-3576 GCA_963612415.1 bacterium
GATGGGCGGCGAGGTGCTGGCTGTGGTGCGCAGCGGGCTGTATCTGGACTTCCGGTTTCTGGACATGGCCCTCAGTGCCCTGACGCCGGTGCCGGACGAGCGGTGCGGTGTTCTGGCTACCGACGGCCAGAATCTCTATTACCAGCCCAGCGCCCTGCTGCGGCTCTACAAGGACAATCCGAAATATCTCAATCGGTTGTATCTGCACACGGTATTCCACTGCGTATTCCGCCATCTCTGGCTCAAAGGCAGGCGGGATGCCCGGCTGTGGAACCTGGCCTGTGATATTGCGGTGGAAAACGTGCTGGACAGCCTGAACCGTTCCAGCGTCAAGCGCCCGCTGACCTGGGTGCGTCAGAATGCCTACGCCGCCATTGCCGCTGAGGGCAAAGTGGTGGCCGCTGCCCCGGCTTACCGGTGGCTGGTGGGGCAGACGCCGGGCGTGCTGCGTCAGCTGGAGCGGGAGTTCTACACCGACGACCACCGTCTCTGGCCCAAGGATGCCCCGGAACAGCCCCAGCAGATGCCTACGCCCCTGCCCCAGAAAACGTGGCAGAAGATCGGTGAGCGGATGCAGACAGAGCTGGATCTGCGGGACAAAGAGAAAGGCGACGGCACCGATGCGCTGAAAGAACAGGTGAAGGCCGCCAACCGCAGCCGCCGCAGCTACAGGGACTTTCTGCGCCGGTTCTGCGTGACCCGGGAGGAAGTGCATCTGGACCCGGACGAGTTCGACCTGAACTTTTACACCTATGGCCTTTCGGTCTATGGCAATATGCCCCTCATCGAGCCGCTGGAGACCCGGGAGAGCAAGAAGATCGAGGAACTGGCGCTGGTCATCGATACCAGCTACTCCACCTCCGGCGAGCTGGTGCGGGCGTTCCTGGCCGAGACCTACACTCTGCTCAAAGGGCGGGAGAATTTCTTCCACCGGATGAACCTGCATCTGATCCAGGCAGATAACGCCATCCGGCAGGATCTGCTGATCCGGAACGAGGACGAGCTGATCCACGCCATGAACCATTTCCAGCTCCGGGGCGGCGGAGGCACAGACTTCCGGCCCGCCTTTGAATATGTCAGCCAGCTCTGCGCGGAGAAGAAATTTTCCAACCTGCGGGGCCTGCTCTATTTTACCGACGGCATGGGCACTTACCCGGCCCGCCGCCCGGCCTACGATACGGCCTTCCTGTTTTTAGGGGAGAGATTCGATGATGCCAATGTGCCGCCCTGGGCCATGAAAGTGGTCTTGGAGGAAGAAGAATTTGCAGGGCCCACGGCCCGGGCAGCATCGGCGCTTTCCGATGCGCTGGCGGAGGAAGATGACCCTTACCGCGACCTGAACAATTCGTGAGGATGTGAGGAAGCTTTATGAACATCAAACGTGCCAAAGAAGAAATTGAACATACCGTAAAAGCCTACCTTGCCAAGGATGCACTGGGGGAATATGCCATTCCCTCCATCCGGCAGCGGCCCATCCTGCTGATGGGCCCTCCGGGCATCGGCAAGACCCAGATCATGGAGCAGGCAGCCCGGGAGTGCGGCGTGGCGCTGGTGGCCTACACCATCACCCACCATACCCGCCAGAGCGCCGTGGGCCTGCCCTTTATCCGGCAGCGCCATTATGGCAGCAGGGATGTCTCGGTGACCGAGTACACCATGAGTGAGATCATTTCCAGCGTCTATGCCAAAATGGAAGCCACCGGCCTTTCGGAAGGCATCCTGTTCATCGACGAGATCAACTGCGTGTCCGAGACGCTGGCCCCCACCATGCTGCAGTTTTTGCAGTGCAAGACCTTTGGAAATCAGGCTGTGCCGGCGGGCTGGGTCATCGTGGCGGCAGGCAACCCGCCGGAGTACAACAAGTCTGTCCGGGATTTTGACATCGTGACGCTGGACCGTGTGCGCCGGATGGACATTGAACCCGACCTGCAGGTGTGGAAGGACTATGCCCGTGCGGCCCACATCCACAGCGCCATCCTGAGCTATCTGGACCTGCATCCTCAGAATTTCTACCAGATCAATGCGGATGTGGACGGCACTCAGTTCGTCACGGCCCGCGGCTGGGAGGATCTTTCCAATCTGCTGGATACTTACGAGAAGCTGGGCCTGCAGGCGGACGAAGACCTGATCCGCCAGTACCTCCAGCACCAGAAGATCGCCGAGGACTTCTCGGCCTACCTTGACCTGTACTATAAGTACCGCGATGATTACGGTGTGGAGGAGATCCTGGCCGGGCAGGCAAAGCCCGCCGTCTATGCCCGGCTGCTCAATGCCCCGTTTGATGAGCGGCTCAGTCTGGTCAGCCTGATCTTGTCCGGCCTTGGCAACCGGTTTGCCGCTTCCCGGCAGGCCGATGCGGTGGCAGATGGCTGCTATGCCCTTCTGCGGGAGGTCAAAAAGAGCTTTGACGACTGCGAGGCTGCCGGGGCTGCGGACGGGACATGGGAAGTGCCCTGCAGGCTGTTTGAGACCGTGATGCAGGACTACGATGCCGAGACCCAGCGTCAGCGGGCAGCAAGCCTGCTGAGCCGGGATGCGCTGAACGTCCGCCTGCAGGTGTACGCCCGGCTGCGGCAGTGGGACAGCGCCCTGCAGGAGGAAAAGCCTGCTGACACCAAAGCAGCCTTTGCGCTGCTGCGGGGCTGGTTCGGGCAGCTGGCCGGGCAGCGGGATGCCGCCCAGGAAACGGCTTCCAAAGCGCTGGAAGCGGCTTTCGACTTTATGGAGAATGCCTTTGCCGAGAGTCAGGAGATGGTGGTGTTTGTCACGGAGCTGACCCTGAACCCGGCCTCCCACGCCTTTATCACAGAAAACGGCTGCGACCGCTATTTCCGCTACAACAAAGACCTGCTGCTGGATCACCGCAAGGCTGCTTTGCAGCAGGAGTTGGCCGCAGAAGAACGCCGCCACGGAGGAATGTAAGATGGGAGAGAGCCTGCTTTTCAGCCTGAACAGCACCATGCCGCTGTTCTTTGTCATGGTGCTGGGGTATCTGCTCCACCGTTCCGGTTTTCTGACCGATGATTTTGTGGCCATGGCCAACAAGTTCGTGTTCCATGTGGCCCTTCCGGTGCAGCTGTTCCGCGACCTGGCTACCATGGATGTCCGGGCCAGCTTTGATGCCCAATACGTCCTGTTCTGTGCTGCCGCCACCCTGAGCAGCATTCTGGTCATCTGGGTGCTGGCAAAGCTTCTGCTCAAGGACAAGCACATCGTGGGCGAGTTTGTGCAGGCCTGCTACCGCTCATCGGCGGCCATTCTGGGCGCAGCCTTTATCCAGAACATCTATGGTACCTCCGGCATGTCTGGTCTGATGATCCTGGGCAGTGTGCCGCTGTACAATATCTTCGCCGTTCTCATCCTCACGCTGGAAAGCCCCTCGCTGGAGGCCAAGAACGGCATGGGGGAGAAGCTGAAAAAGAGCCTGAAGGGCATTGTGACCAATCCCATCCTGCTGGGCATTGCGGCAGGCTTTGCCTGGAGCCTGCTCCGCCTGCCCATGCCTACCATGGCAAACAAGACTCTGTCCAGTCTGGCGGGCATGACCAGCCCGCTGGCCCTGCTGGCCATTGGCGC
>CAVDVT010000227.1:0-3565 GCA_963612415.1 bacterium
GGCGTCATCCTGCGGCATCTGGCTCTGCCCGGCCATGTGGACGACAGCTTTGCCGTGCTGGACCAGATGGCAGCCTGGAACAAAGCCGACCCCGGGTGCTTCCTGCCCAGCGTCATGAGCCAGTACACCCCCTTCTACAGGGCCGCAGAACACGGCATCGGGCGGCGCATCACCACCTACGAGTACCGCCGGGTGGTCAACTACGCCATGGACCTTGGCCTCTGCGATGGCTATATGCAGCAAAAGAGCAGCGCCAAGGAGGAGTATACGCCCTCGTTTGACCTGACCGGCATCTGAGAGGGCGAGCCCATTTTCGTCCAAACCGCCAAAATTCCGTTCTCTTTTTCTCTCTGTCTCCACTTCTTTTCCTTGCTATCCGTATCAGAGTGCGGTATAATGGATACAACAATGTGTTCTCACATGGTACGGTATAACGGAAACAGCTTTTAGGAGGAGCGTTATGGAACACTACAATCCCATCCTCGGCAGCGAGCCCAACGGCCAGAAATTTATCACCTGCGGCGAGATCATGCTCCGTCTGACCCCGCCGAACTACGAAAAGATCCGCATGGCTTCCAGCTTTGAGGCAAGCTACGGCGGCAGTGAGGCCAACATCGCCCTGGCACTGGCAAACCTGGGCGTGGACAGCACCTTCTTCAGTGTGGTGCCCAACAACAGTCTGGGCAAGAGCGCAGTGCGCTGGCTGCGTTCCAACGATGTCCACTGCACCCCCATGATCCTCACAGAGCCGGACGAGACCCCTTCCAACCGGCTGGGTACTTACTATCTGGAGACCGGCTACGGCATCCGCGCTTCCAAGGTCATCTACGACCGCAAGCACAGTGCTATCACCGAGTACGATTTTTCTCAGGTGGATCTGGACGCCCTGCTGGAAGGCTTTGACTGGCTGCACCTCAGCGGCATTACCCCGGCACTGGCTCCCAACTGCCGCGGCCTGATCATCGATATGCTGAAAGTGGCCAAGAAAAAGGGCCTGACCGTCAGCTTTGACGGTAACTTCCGCTCCACCCTGTGGACCTGGGAGGAAGCCCGCGATTTCTGCACCGAGTGCCTGCCCTATGTGGACGTGCTGCTGGGCATTGAGCCCTACCACCTGTGGAAGGACGAAAATGACCACTCCAAGGGCGACTGGAAGGACGGCGTTCCCCTGCAGCCCAGCTACGAGCAGCAGGATGAGATCTTCCAGCATTTCATTGAGCGCTACCCCAACCTGAAGTGCATCGCCCGCCATGTGCGCTACGCCCACAGCGGCAGCGAGAACAGCCTGAAGGCCTTTATGTGGTACGAAGGCCACACCTTTGAGAGCAAGCTCTACACCTTCAACATCCTTGACCGTGTGGGCGGCGGCGACGCTTTTGCCAGCGGCCTGATCTACGCCATGCTCCACAATTACAAGGCCATGGATATGGTTAACTTTGCTGTGGCAAGCAGCGCCATCAAGCACACCATCCACGGTGACGCCAACATCACCGACGATGTCAGCTCCATCCGCAACCTGATGAACATGAACTACGACATCAAGCGGTAATTTTTACAGCAGAAACGAAAAACCCCTGCCGGGCGCTCTCGGCAGGGGTTTTTCTGTATCAGAAACGGTAATGTGAGGATGTCAGCTCAGTACAGCTGGGGATCGTCCCAGTTGATGGTGGGGGTAGCATTGATGATCTCAAGCAGCTGCTGGAGATCCTTCTTCAGCTCAAACGGGTTGATGGGAGGCAGGTCACTGATCTTGACTTCGTCGGTCATCAGCATCTTCTTCAGGCACATGACCAGCCAGCGGACATCGTACTGGCCCTGGTACAGGGGCAGCACCTTGCGGTCGATGCCGGTCAGGCCGTAAGCAGCCATCATAGCGGTGCGGACACTGGTCTCCACGGTAAACACCACGTCGCCGTCCAGCTCCACGTACTGGCCCACAAAGGCGTAGTTCTTGCTGCCCTCGGGGATGACATGGGGACGGTCGCCCTTGCTGTTGCGGGGCATGAACTGGCTGGTGATGTAGGGCATCATGGTCAGCGAGACATAGCTGTGGGTGCGCAGGGCTTCATATTCGTCCAGCATGCCCAGATGATACAGGAACTCCTGCAGCACTTCCTCGCCGGTGCAGTCGGCCATGGGCTTTTTGATATAATCGCCGATCCGCTCTCCGTACAGACCATCAAACCAGAACACATCCTCGTCGTCGGCCTGCTGGGCATAATATTTATCGTACAGCACAAACGAGATATCCCAGGACGAATCCATAATGGAGATGGCACCTGTCACGCTGTCCTTGGGGTAGCCATACTTCTCGCGGAACTTGGCGCAGAACTCCTTGTAGCCCTTGACGATGACGCAGGCGCTCATCCACTTGGACTTTTCAATGGTGGAGCAGAACTTTTCGGGGTGGCCGAACTTGGGGTCACGGGCAGCCAGCTTCTGCCAGACCGAGAACATTCCCTTTGCCTCGCTGCGGTTGGTGGTCACAGGGTGGGTGTTGTCGCCCTGGGTGGAGGTCTGGGTCATGGAAGCCAGCGTGGAGATGACCATATCGTTGGGGCGGACATCAATGGCAAAGTTCTCATCGCCCTGCCGGCCCACGATGCGGGTGACCACGCTGTGATCGTCGTCCATCTCCAGATCCGTGATGGTGACATTGTTGGCGAACCGGACGCCCTTGTCCCGCAGCCAGTGCAGGATGGGGTCAATGTAGGAATCAAACTCATTGTACTTGGTGTGCAGGATGCCGTCCAGCGTATCCATGCGGGGCTGGAACTGGACAAAGCGCACCATGTACCGCTTCATCTCGATCATGGAGTGGTAATCCTTGAACGCCAGCATGGTGTGGAAGCACTGCCAGATGGGATGCTTCTTGAATTCCTCAAAGGTATCGCCAAAGTATTCCTCAATGGTCAGGCCGTCCATCTGTTCTTCCGGAATGGCCATCATCTCCATCAGCTTCTTGGCCAGCTTTTCGCTCATCCGGAAATCATGGATGCCGTCCCACACCTTGCCCTGCTGGTGCAGGATGCGGCTGTGCGCATACACGCGGTCTGCCTTGTTCACATCTACGGTCTCCTCCGTGATGGTGCGGCCCGGCGTGTACAGGGAGGGGATCTTGTTGCCCAGATACCAGAAGCACTCCATGTAGGGCTCCAGCTCCCTCTCACCGCGGCAGGTGTACTGACCCTCGCCGATCTTGGCGGCATCCATGGAGCCGCCCATCACGGGCAGCTGGTCGTAGATGGTCACATTCTCACCGGGAACATAGCAGTCATCAATGAGGAAGACGGCCGTTGCAAGGCCCGCTACGCCAACGAGCAGTTCATCCGGAAGATCCTTTCCACCAGCGCCCGGGCTGTGATCATTGACCTGATGACGGAGCAGATGATGCTGGACTTGAAACAACATTTCAAAGCAGACCTTGCCGCCGGGGCAAATTTTGAGGGCGACCCTGAAATGCTGGCTGCCCTTTACACCGGGGCCATGGTCAACTGCGGCGAGTGGTGGATCACCCAGCCCCGCCGCCCGGACAAAGAAGTGATCATTGCGCAGTTCTCCACGC
>CAVDVT010000228.1:0-3528 GCA_963612415.1 bacterium
TGGAAAACCCGCATTCGATCCTGAAAAAAGTTTTCGGCTATGACAGCTTCCGTCCGGGGCAGGAGGAGATCGTCTCCCGGCTGCTGGCAGGACAGGATGTTCTGGCCGTGATGCCAACAGGTGCGGGCAAGTCCATCTGCTATCAGGTGCCCGCCCTGTTGCTGCCGGGCATTACCATTGTGGTATCGCCGCTGGTCAGCCTGATGAAAGATCAGGTGGGGGCACTGGTGCAGGCCGGTGTGGCGGCAGCCTTTTTGAACAACAGCCTGACCGACAACCAGAAGGCCCTGATGCTCCACCGGGCCCGGGAGGGCTGGTATAAGATCATCTATGTGGCGCCGGAGCGGCTGGAGATGCCGGGGTTCCAGCGGTTTGCGCAGGAGCGGCAGATCAGCATGGTCACGGTGGACGAGGCCCACTGCATCAGTCAGTGGGGACAGGATTTCCGCCCCAGCTACCTGCGCATCAAAGCCTTTGTGGACAGCCTGCCCACCCGCCCGGTGGTGGGCGCTTTCACCGCCACTGCCACCGCTCATGTGCGGGAGGATATCCGCACCCATCTGGCGCTGAACGCCCCCTATGAGGTCATTACCAGCTTCGACCGGCCCAACCTGAGCTTTGCCACCCGGCGGGCGCTGCCCAGCGAGAAGCCGAAGATCCTGCTGGAACTTGTGCTGAAGGAACGGGATCATGCGGGCATCATCTATTGCAGCACCACCCGGCAGGTGGACGAGACGACCCGTCTGCTCCAGAGCAGGGGCATCCGGGCAGCGGCCTACCATGCCAAGCTGGATGCAGAGACCCGGCAGAAGAATCAGGATGATTTCCTCTACGACCGGGTGCAGATCATGGTAGCGACCAACGCCTTTGGCATGGGCATCGATAAGCCCAACGTCCGGTTCGTTATCCATTATAATATGCCCAAAGACCTGGAGAGCTACTATCAGGAGGCGGGTCGTGCCGGCCGTGACGGAGAGCCTGCCCGCTGCACCCTGCTCTACTCCGGCACCGATGTGCGCACCATCCGCTTCTTTATTGATAAGGAACTGGAAGCGGACAACGGCCTGCCTGCGGATGTCAAAGCGGAAGCGGCCCGCAAGGCGGAGGAACGGCTCAAATACATGACCTTTTATTCCACCACGCCCCGCTGCCTGCGGGGCTTCCTGCTGAGCTATTTTGGAGAAGCTGCCCCGCAGAAATGCGGCAACTGCTCCAACTGCCTGCGGGCGGAACAGGCAGCCGAACAGGTGGAGCAGGAGGCTGCCGAGGCCCGGCAGCGGGCCGCAGCCAGTGTAAAGCGGCTGGCGGCCGCATCCCACCGCCGTACCCAGGATACCGAACCGCTCAGCGAGGCAGACGAAAAGCTGCTGGCTGCCCTTTATGCCCTGCGCAAGCGGCTGGCGGCCAAACAGAAGGTCCCGGCTTACATGATCTTCAACGATGCCACCCTGCGTGAGATGGCCCAGAAGAAGCCGCTCAGCATGGAGGAACTGCTCAATATCACCGGCGTGGGCGAAAAGAAAGCCGCCCACTATGGCCGGATGTTCCTGGAAGCCATTGAAGAAATGGTTTCATCCCGATAAAAACAACCCTCTCAGTCAATGCCTGAGAGGGTTGTTCTTTTGGTTTACATACTGTGTGTCGCAAACACTTTTTCGTCTTCCCACCAGACAGGCTGCCCGGCGGCAAGGCTTTTGGGTATATTGAGGATACGCTGGTTGGAGCTGCCGCGGAACCGCAGGGAGATGTCGTGCTGGGCTTCCACAAAGCGGCCGTCTACCAGAACGTCCAGCAGGGCCAGCAGTTCGTCGGTCACTTCGCACCGGGCAGGGCAGGGAACACTGCCGGTCAGCTGTTCCCAGGTGTAGCCGGAATAGCACCAGACCGTTTTGTTGGGGTACAGGGCCTTGAAATTGCGCACAAAGGGCAGCAGCTCCCGCTGGTTTTCGGGCTCCATGGGTTCGCCGCCCAGCAGGGAGAGCCCGGCAATATAGTCCGGCTGGCAGGAGGCAAAGACCTCGTTGCGCACGGCCTTGTCAAAGGGCTGGCCGTAACCAAAATCCCATGCCACCTCGTTGAAGCAGCCCGGACAGTGGTGCCGGCAGCCCGAAACGAATACGCTGGTGCGCACCCCCGGCCCGTTGGCAATGTCGTAATATTTGATGGTTGCAAAATTCATTATAAGTGTAACACCCGATCCTTGATCTCCTGAGTCCGGCCCTGATTCCAGAACTGGGTGCCGATATAGCCGCAGGTGCGGCGGGCAACGTTCAGCTTGTTCTGGTCGCGGTTGCCGCACTTGGGGCACTCCCACACCAGCTTGCCGTCGTCTTCCACGATCTTGATCTCGCCGTCGTAACCGCAGCACTGGCAGTAGTCAGACTTGGTGTTCAGTTCGGCGTACATGATGTTGTCGTAGATGAACTGCAGCACGCTCATAACGGCTTCCAGATTGTCCTGCATATTGGGCACTTCCACATAGCTGATGGCGCCGCCCGGGGACAGCTTCTGGAATTCGCTCTCGAATTTCAGCTTGGTAAAGGCATCAATGGGCTCCGACACGTGGACATGGTAGCTGTTGGTGATATAGTTCTTGTCGGTGATGCCGGGCACAATGCCAAAACGCTTCTGCAGGCACTTGGCAAACTTGTAGGTGGTGGATTCCAGCGGGGTGCCGTAGAGGGAGTAGTCCATGTTCTCGGCGGCCTTCCACTCGTTGCACTTGTCGTTCATGTGCTGCATCACGCTCAGGGCAAAGGGCTTGGCACCGGCGTCGGTGTGGCTCTTGCCAGTCATATACTTCACGCACTCATACAGGCCGGCGTAGCCCAGGCTGATGGTGGAGTAGCCGCCGTAGAGCAGCTTGTCGATCTTTTCACCCTTCTTCAGGCGGGCCAGTGCGCCGTACTGCCACAGGATGGGGGCAGCATCACTGGGGGTGCCCAGCAGGCGCTGATGGCGGGCCTGCAAAGCCCGGTGGCACAGGGCCAGGCGCTCGTCAAAGATCTTCCAGAACTTCTCAAAGTTGCCGCCGGAAGAAAGCGCCACGTCCACCAGATTGATGGTGACAACGCCCTGATTGAAGCGGCCGTAGTATTTGGGCTTGCCAGTCTCGGGGTCTACATAGGGGGTCAGGAAGCTGCGGCAGCCCATGCAGGTGTAGCAGTGGCCCTCGCCGTTTTTGTCCACCTTCAGTTCCAGCATCTTCTTTTCAGAGATGTAGTCGGGGACCATCCGCTTGGCGGTACACTTGGCGGCCAGCTCGGTCAGATAATAATAAGGAGAGCCGGGGCGGATGTTATCTTCCTCCAGCACGTAGATCAGCTTGGGGAAGGCGGGGGTGATCCAGACGCCTGCTTCGTTCTTCACGCCCTGATAGCGCTGGCGGATGGTCTCCTCAATGATGATGGCAAGGTCGGCTTTCTCCTGCGGATTGCGGGCCTCGCCCAGATACATGAACACCGTGATGAAGGGAGCCTGACCGTTGGTGGTCATCAGAGTCACGACCTGATACTGGATGGTCTGGAC
>CAVDVT010000229.1:0-3525 GCA_963612415.1 bacterium
CGCATACATAAAGGAACATGTCCATCAGCGGCACGCTGTAACTGGAAAAACTGCCGATCATCTGGTTATATTCGTCATTCTCAGCAGCATAGGCTGCGTAGATGGTCTGGGCCAGCTCATAGTCCAGCCCGGCCAGCTCCGAGAACTGGCGGGCAGTGAGCTTGTCTTCCAGGCAGTAGCCGTCCATGGCTTCCACATTGGAAAGGCCCATAATGCTGTCCACCTCGTCGCGGGCTTCCAGCTCATCAATGAGGTTGGCTTCCACGCTGTAATCCGCCTTTGGCATCACCAGCGCCACAAAGTTGGAGGAGGTGAAGTTCTCCTTGATCATGTTGTCCGCGATCTGCACATTGTTCAGCTTGGGGGTCACGATGCCGTCGTAGCCGTAGACATAGGGGCACAGACTGGAGAAGTGGTAAGCAGCCAGCACCACCACCAGAAACAGCGGCGGAATGATCTTGCGGGTCTTATAGGCGAACTTGCCCACAAAGGGGATCTTGGGCACAAAGTTCTTGTGCCGTGTCTTGTCCATCAGGGGGCCGAACATCATCAGCAGGCCCGGCATCACCAGAAAGACCGAGAGGATGGAGTACATGATGGCCTTGATGAGGTTGATGGCCATATCGGGACCGATCTTGAACTGCATGAACATCATGGCGATCAGACCGCCCACGGTGGTCAGGCAGCTGGAAGAAATCTCCGGGATGCTCTTGCTCAGAGCCTCGATGACCGCTTCCTTCATGGACATGGTCTCATGTTCTTCCCGGAAGTGGTTGGCAAAGATGATGGCGTAATCCAGCGAAAGAGCCAGCTGCAGAATGCTGGTGACCGAGTTGGACACAAAGGAAATGGTACCCATCAGGAAGTTGGTGCCGCTGTTCAGGATCATGGAGATGACGAAGGTCAGCAGCAGCACCGGCACCTCGGCATAGGTCTGGGAGGTAAAGATCAGCACCGCCACCACGATGATGGCAACGTACACCATGATGACGTTGACTTCCTGCGCGATGATCTCGGCACTGCTGTCGCCCAGACTGGTGGAAACATAAGTGTCGTAGCCGGAAAGGGCTTCTTTGACCCGGTCCAGCGCTTCCAGGCACTGATCGTCCTCCTCCGGATAATCGAAGGTGAAGGAATACAGCGCCGACACGTTATTGTAGTGGCTGGTGGTGTCGTCAAAGGTCAGGCTCTGCACTCCTTCCAGCTCCGTGAGCTTATCGGCCAGTGCCTGCGCTTCTTCCTGCGTGACATTTGCCACCATAACGTCCGCTGTGCCGTAGGTGGTGAACTGCTCATCCATCACATCCAGCGCCTGCCTGGTCTCGGAGGTGCCGGGCAGATAGGTGGTCAGGTCATTTTCCACGCTGACCCAGTTGCGGGAGATCAGCGAGAAGATGAGAAGAATGATCACGATCAGAAAAATCAGATTGCGCCGCTCGACGATCTGCCGCGCGAGCTTGTGCATAAAGTCATTTTTCGGAGGTGCAGCCCCCTGAAACTCTTGCGTTTGTTCCATTGTTTCACTCCCTGTCTTCAAACTTGCAAACGAAAGATAGTTGACATTTGTACGTCTTGTATGATAAAGTAGAAGCAGGAAAATGACAAGAGACAAAAAAACATTTTTCGTAAAATAACGTACAAAACGTCTCCAAATGTTTTCAAACAAGGAGTTTATCATGGAAAAGAAGCTTGATTTGCGGATCGAAAAAACCTATTTGCTGCTCCACAACGCCTTTACTTCCCTGCTGGAGGAAAAGCGGTTTGAGGAGATCACGGTCAATGAACTGTGTGACCGCGCCATGATCCGGCGCACCACCTTTTACAAGCACTTTGCGGACAAGTACGAATATTTTTCGTTCTATCTGACAGAACTCTGCGACCAGTTCCGCAGCCAGCTGCCGCCCGATGTACTGAACAGCGATTTCAGCACCTGCTTTTTGTATATGAACAAGGAACTTCTGGCATTTTTGCACCAACACGAGCGGCTGGTGCAGAATATGGTCAGCAGCAACCTGTTTCCCCTGCTCAGCGAGATCCTTTCGCAAAAGCTCAGCACGGATATCATCGACCTGCTGCATCACTGCAGCACTCCGGATCTGCACCGGGTCGCCCCCGCCCTGCTGGAACACGTTGCCAATTTTTACACCGGCGGGATGCTGATGATGCTGCTGCGGGAACTGAAAAAAGGCTCTACCGTAAACGAGGATACGTATCTCGGAACGATCTCCTGCCTGGTGCGGAACATCAACCAGGCCGTCGCCGAACTGGCTATCTGAACCAGCTGCTCTGCCGACCACCCTGGGAATTTGATTCCCGGGGTGGTTCTGTTTTTCAGAAAAAGCGGCATTTCTGCACCACTTTCCCGCAAGTTTGCTCTGCCCGGTTGACAACCATTTGTTGTTATTGTATGCTGTTCCCAGAAGAACGCGGCACTGCAGCCGGACAGCAGTTTTCCACACTGCAGCGGAGGGAGGTGAATCAGCAGAAAGGCGCGGGGAACCGCTGCCCCGGGGCAGGCCGCAGAAGAAAAACAAGGAGGAACCCAGATGAAAGATACTTTTTGCACTGCCGTCGGCATTGCAGGCGGTGCCCTTGCAGCCCTGTTCGGCGGCTGGGATGCGGCCTTGCAGACGCTGGTCACTTTTATGGCCATCGACTATCTGACGGGGCTCATCGTGGCCGGTGTGTTCCACGCCAGCCCCAAGACCCACACCGGCACACTGGAAAGCAGGGCGGGCTGGAAGGGCCTGCTGCGCAAGGGCGAGACTCTGCTGATCGTACTGGTGGCCTGCCGGCTGGACGCTGTGATGGGCGGCACCTTTGTGCGGGATGCTGCCGTCATCGGCTTTTCGGCCAATGAGGCACTCTCGATCCTAGAGAATGCGGGCCTGATGGGTCTGCCTATCCCGGCTGCCGTCGTCCGGGCCATTGACGTGCTGAAGCAACGGTCAGACTCTGCCAACACCTCAGGTGAGCAGGAGTGATCCCTGCCCAACGAAAAAAGACTGCTGCCCTTTCCGGGACAGCAGTCCTTTTTGTATAAAGGGGATCAAAATCTCCGCCATGTATCCGGCATAAAGAACACCAGCATGGGGAAGATCTCCAGACGGCCCGCCAGCATATCAAAAATCATGACCAGCTTGGCCGGGTTCGAGTAGCCGCCGAAGTTCATCATGGGGCCCACCTGATTCAGGCCCGGGCCGATGTTGTTCAGGGTGGCGGCTATGGCGGTGAAGTTGGTCACCATGTCAAAGCCGTCCAGACTGATGAGGAAGAAGGACGCCGCAAAAATGAACACATAGGCCGCCACATAGACGTTGGTGGCACGGATGGTCTCGTGGTTGACCAGTTTGCCGTCCATCCGGACAGGGGCCACCACCTGCGGGTGCAGTGCCTGCTTCAGCTCCTTGCCCACCGTCTTGCCCAGCAGCAGGAAGCGGCTGACCTTCATGCCGCCGCCGGTACTGCCCGCGCAGGCACCCACAAACATCAGCATGACCAGGATCTCCTTGGACAGAGTGGGCC
>CAVDVT010000230.1:0-2246 GCA_963612415.1 bacterium
ACTGTCAAGGGTGAGGACGGAAAGTTCACCCAGGTGGAGGGCAGCGAGACCTTCTACCCTCACACCGGCGTCATCGTCTCGGTGAGCCAGGGTTCGGAGAGCAACCTTGTCAAAACCACCACCGGCATCGAGACCAACCAGAAGGGCCTGCTGACCGTTGGCGAAGATGGCAGCACCACCCGCACAGGCGTATTTGCCGGCGGTGATGCCGTGATGGGCGCCCGCACCGTGGTGGAGGCCGTTGCCATCGCCAAGAAGGTCGCCGAATCCATGGACAAGTATATGAAGTCCCTGCCTGCAGACACCACCCCCGATCCCTACGCCAACATCCCCACCTTCCAGATGCCCACTTCAGATGTTCTGGGCAAACAGGATGTGAACTGAGTTTTTTCCGCCCGGCCGGAGCATTCCGCCGGGCGGTTTTTCTTTGTTTTGGCAGTTCCCTATTTTGTAAACTTTTTGCGTCTTTGCCAATCTTAGCCGCCTCTTGGTTGACCCTTTCCCCCAGCTTTTTGTATACTACTGATATATCCGTTTGTTTTTTGTACATTCCGGAAATTTTTCTGAAAGGTCGGTGGACGCTATCCTGAAAGCATCGCTCCCCAAACTGCGGGAAAAATTATTGGAGGCTTTGCAGGCCGTACTGCCCATTGCCGCCATCGTTCTGGTGCTGTGCTTCACCATTGCACCGGTGTCTCCCAGCATCCTGCTCTGCTTTTTGCTGGGTGCCGCCATGATCATTGTGGGCATCATGTTCTTTACACTGGGTGCTGAAATGAGCATGACCCCCATGGGCGAACGGGTGGGCACGATGCTCACCAAAAGCCGCAGTGTCCCCCTGATCATCGGGGTG
The DNA here is from genome assembly GCA_963612415.1 of bacterium. GTDB lineage: Bacteria > Bacillota > Clostridia > Oscillospirales > Ruminococcaceae > Faecalibacterium. The sequence continues at coordinate 854 of CAVDVT010000230.1, forward strand.
GGCTTTGTGCTGGGCTTCCTCATCACCATTTCGGAGCCGGACCTGCAGGTGCTGGCCAACCAGGTCCCCTCCATCCCCAACATGACCCTGATCCTCTCGGTGGCCGCAGGCGTGGGCCTGTTTCTGGTCATCGCTTTTCTGCGCATGCTGCTGGGCATTGCCCTGCCCAAGCTGCTGGTGGTATTCTACGGCATCGTTTTTGTGCTGGCCGCCTTTGTGCCCAAAGAGTTTCTGGCAGTGGCCTTTGACTCCGGCGGTGTGACCACCGGGCCCATCACGGTGCCCTTTATCATGGCGCTGGGCGTTGGTGTGGCCGCCATCCGAAGCGACCGCCACGCCGCCGACGACAGCTTTGGTCTGGTGGCGCTCTGCTCTGTGGGCCCCATTCTGGCCGTTCTGATCCTGGGCATCGCATTCCAGGCCAGCGAAAGCACCTACATCCCGCCGGTGCTGCCCAATGTCAGCGATTCCGTGGAGCTTTGGAACCTGTTCCACGAGGGCCTGCCTACTTATTTCAAAGAGATCGCGCTCTCCCTGCTACCCATCGTGGCCATGTTCGGGGTGTTCCAGCTGGCCGCTCTCCGGCTGGACAAACGGACACTGGGCCGCATTGGCGTGGGCCTTGCCTACACCTACATCGGTCTTGTGTTATTCCTCACCGGCGCAAATATTGGTTTTATGCCAGCCGGTAATTATCTGGGACAGGTTCTGGCCGGGCAGCCCTTCCGCTGGGTGCTGGTGCCCATCGGGATGCTCATCGGCTATTTCATCGTCAAAGCCGAGCCCGCCGTCTATGTGCTGAACAAACAGGTGGAGGAAGTGACCGACGGCGCCATTTCCGCCGGGACCATGGGCGCTGCCCTCTCCGCCGGTGTTTCCATCTCGGTGGGCCTTGCCATGGTGCGGGTGCTGACCGGCATCTCCATCCTCTGGTTCCTCATCCCCGGCTATGCGTTTGCCATTGGCATCGCCTTTGTGGTGCCCAAGCTCTACACCGCCATTGCCTTTGACGCTGGCGGCGTGGCTTCCGGCCCCATGACCGCCACCTTCCTGCTGCCGCTGGCGCAGGGGGCCTGTGTGGCAGTGGGCGGCAACATCGTCACCGACGCTTTTGGTGTTGTGGCCATGGTCGCCATGACGCCCCTGATCACCGTGCAGCTCATGGGCCTGATGGCTCAGCTCAAGCAGCGCAAAGCCCGGCTGGCTCAGCCTGTCCCCGCCGCCGCGCTGGCCTTTGCCGACCTGCCGGACGACGCCATCATCGAGCTGTAAGGAGGTTTTTCTGTGGATTCTTTGTACTGGCTGGTCACCATTACCGACCGACGCGCCACCGATGCCTTTCTGGCGCTCTATGAGGAGTTTGGGGTCACGGTGAGCCTGCGCACCGTAGGGG
>CAVDVT010000230.1:2256-3524 GCA_963612415.1 bacterium
CCGTAGGGGCAGGCACCGCCGTGCGCGAGACACTTTCCACCCTCGGTCTGGAAAAGACCGAGAAAGCCGTGCTGTTCGCCATGATCACCGCCGACACCTGGCCCCGGCTGCAAAAGGCCCTGCGCCACAAGATGCGGATCGATGTGCCCGGCACCGGCATTGCCTTTATCATTCCGGTCAGCAGCATCGGCGGCAAGCGGGCGCTGCAATTTCTGACCGAACACCAGACCTTTGCGCTGAAGGAGGAAAGCACCTTGAAGGACACCCGTTATGAGCTGCTGCTCGTCATTGCCAATCAGGGCCACACCGGCTCTATTATGGACGCTGCCCGCGGGGCCGGTGCCGGAGGCGGCACGGTCATCCACGCCAAGGGCACCGGCATGGAAGGTGCCGCCCACTTCATGGGGGTGGAGCTGGTCAACGAAAAGGAGCTTGTCCTGATCGTGAGCCGTACCGCCCAGAAAAATGCCATCATGAAAGCCATTATGGATGGAGCCGGCCCCAAGGCAGGCGCCATCGTCTTTTCTCTGCCTGTCACGGACACCGCCGGCCTGCGGCTGATCGAGGAAGAAGATTGATCCTCTCCGTCAATGCTGACGCATCGCCACCTCTCCCGAAGGGAGAGGCAATTGCGGCTCCGAGTTCAGGCCCTGCAAGTCAGATTCTGTTCATCTGCCAGATGTGTTGGCTCCCCCTTTGGGGGAGCTGGCGAGCGAAAGCGAGACTGAGAGGGTGTAGCTTTTTTCTCCCTTTTCCTGTATTATAAAGAGGATATCGGGGAGGTGCTTCTATGAATTCAACTCATCACAGCCGACAGTTTCTGCTGAACAGTCTGGCGATCATCCTGGGCAACGCGCTGTATTCGCTGGCCGTTGCCCTGTTTCTGGAACCTGCCGGGCTCATTACCGGCGGTGCCACCGGCATTGCACTGGCCTTCGGGCGGCTGACCGGCCTTTCCGTTTCCGGCTTCCTGCTGGCCTTCAATCTTTCCATGCTGGCCTGGGGCTGGGTGGTCCTAGGGCGGAAATTTGCCCTGAACACCCTTGCCAGCAGCGTTCTCAGTCCCGCTTTTCTGGAGCTGTTTGAACGGCTGCTGGATGGCCGGGTGCTGACAGAGGATATCTTCCTCTGCACCATCTTCGCAGGTCTTGGCATCGGCATTGCGCTGGGCATGGTCATCCGGGCCGGAGCCTCCACCGGCGGCATGGACATTCCGCCGCTGGTGCTGCAAAAGTGGTTCCGCTGGCCGGTGTCCATCACCATGATGC
>CAVDVT010000231.1:0-3523 GCA_963612415.1 bacterium
AGGGGAGGTGGCATCGAGCGTCAGCGATGATGACGGAGAGGTTGTACAGAGCAGGGCCTAGCAAAGCCCCAGGAGCTTTTTACAATCTGCGGTCACGGCATCCACTTTTTCAAAATCCACAGCTGCCCGGTAGTAAGTTTCCAGTTCATCGTGGCAGCTCTTGGCCTGGGCCATCAGGGCCACGGCCTGGTCCAGCAGCTCGGCGGCGGCGCGCTCATTGAAGCGGAGCCGGGCACGGTAGCCGGCAAGGTTCTCCCGGTCCACAAAACGGGTGCAGCGCACGGCCTGCACACCGGGCAGCTGCACCGGGTGCCAGTGGTTATCCGTCAGGAAGGCCAGCCGCAGGGACGGGATGAAGATATGATCGATCTGATCCTCCGGGTGCATGGCGCAGGGGCAGGTGATGATGTGGTAGCCCCGGGCCAGCGCCTCGGCGCGGATGAGTTCCAGCAGCAGCCGGGAGACGGCACCATAATCATCACGGAACACCACGTATTTATCGGCCAGCGCCTCCACGGTGCCCCGGTAGAACACCATGCCTTTGGGCGTGATGGCGGAGAGCAGCCGCAGCTCCTCAGATGGGGAACCCTCGGTGCGGGGGAGCAGCCGGGTGCAGAGCCGCTTGACGTAGCGGCGCACCTTTTCAAAATTGGTGGAGCAGGCTTCGGCCCGGCGGCTGTCCAGCATCAGACTGCCTGCCGAGGCGATATACCGTGCTGCCCGCCCCCGCAGGGCAGCATTGCGGGCAAACAGGGCTTTGATCTCGTCCCGGTGCGGGGCCAGTTTTTCTGCATCAATGGTGTGGTACAGGCTGACCACGATCTCGTCGGCCCCGGGTGCATCCGGTTCCATGACATGGGGTGCCGTGGCATCGATGATGGCCCGCCGCGTATCGGAAAAGATCACGCCGTCCAGGCTGTCCGGGTCGCTGGCACAGTGGATCTTTTCCAGTGCAAGTCCCTTCTGCCCGGCGGTCTGGGCCAGATGCTTCATCAATGTGGATTTGCCGCACCCCGGCCCGCTTTTGATCAGGTACATCTGCATCCCGGGTTCCCGCCGCAGGGGCTCAAAGTAGCCCTTGAACCCCGCCGGAGTGGTAGCCCCAAGGAAAAAATCGACGGAATGGTTCCGTACCGTTTCCATAAAAAACACCTCACTTTTGCTTTAGAGTATGCAAAAGATGGGGAGTCTGCCACTTGACTTAATACGTGTGTTCGCACACCTCGTGGATCTTTTCCCGGAGGGCCACAAAATCGGCAAAGGCCTCCGGTTTGTTCTGGGCCTGACGGAGCAGGGCCGCCGGGTGGAAGGTGCCCATGAACCAGATGCCGTTTTTCTGGATAAAGGTGCCATGCTCCTTGGTCACGGAGAAATCAGAGCGGATCATCCGCTGGGCGGCAATGCGGCCAAGGCAGACCACGATCTTGGGCTGCAGCAGCCGGAATTGTTCCCGCAGCCAGGGCATGCAGGCTTCGCTCTCGGTGGGCAGGGGGTCGCGGTTCTGGGGCGGGCGGCACTTGACGATGTTGGCAATATAGCAGTTCTGGCTGCGGTCCAGATCAATGGCAAACAGGTATTTGTCCAGCAACTGGCCGCTGCGGCCCACAAAGGGCAGGCCCTGCTCGTCCTCGTTCTGGCCCGGGCCCTCGCCCACAAACAGTACCTCAGCGGTTTCAGAACCCTGCCCGAACACCACATTGGTGCGCGTCTGGCACAGCTCGCACTTCTGGCAGGCAAGGCAGGAAGACTTTAAGGTTTCCCAATCCATATTTCGTTAAACCTCTCACAAATTAAATGACATTTTCTTAACAACTCAGCGAAGGATTTTCTGCTACAAAATATACCACAAAATTGCGGATTTGTCTTGAAGTTTCCGGACTCTGTGCTAAAATAAAAAAGAAGGGCGCATCTGTGGCGCCTGTGAATTATTGCAAAGTAAATTCGGAGGTAATCAACAATGGCTGATATGTTCGCACCGCTGGTAGCACAGCTGAAGGCAAACCCCAAGACGATCGTTTTTACTGAGGGCAATGACCCCCGCATCCTCGAGGCTGCAAGCAAGCTGCTGGCCGAGGGCGTGCTGAAGGTTGTCATGGTGGGCAACGAGGCTGAGTGCAAGGCCGCTGCTGCCGCAGGCAATTTTGATATTTCCGCTGCTGAGATCATTGATCCCGAGAACTATGCAGGCTTTGACGAGATGGTCAACACCATGGTCGAGCTGCGCAAGGGCAAGCAGACCGCTGAGGAGTGCGCGGCCCTGCTGAAGAAGTCCAACTATTTCGGCACCATGCTGGTGAAGATGGGCAAGGCTGACTGCCTGCTGGGCGGCGCTACCTACTCCACCGCTGATACCATCCGTCCCGCTCTGCAGCTGGTCAAGACCAAGAAGGGCGCACATCTGGTCAGCTCCTGCTTCATTCTGGACCGCGACTTTGGCGAGGAAGGCCTGAAGCGCATTGCCATGGGCGACTGCGCTGTCAACATCGATTACACCGATACCGTGGACAAGGCCACCGGTGAGGTCAAGGTTGCTGCTTCCGCAAAGCTGGCTGAGGTTGCTGTTGAGACTGCCAAGACCGCAAAGCTGTTCGGCATTGACCCGAAGGTCGCTGTGCTGAGCTTCTCCACCAAGGGCTCCGGCAAGGGCGGCACGGTCGCTCTGAGCCACGACGCTGTCATCAAGGCTCAGGAGATGGATCCCGAGCTGGCTGTGGACGGTGAGCTGCAGTTTGACGCTGCCGTTGCTCCCGAAGTTGCACAGGTCAAGTGCAAGGGCAGCAAGGTTGCTGGTCAGGCCAACACCTTCGTGTTCCCCTGCATCGAGGCCGGCAACATCGGCTATAAGATCGCTCAGCGTCTGGGCGGCTACGCAGCTTACGGCCCCATCCTGCAGGGCCTGAACGCTCCCATCAACGACCTGTCCCGCGGCTGCAACGCTGACGAGGTCTACAAGATGAGCCTGATCACTGCCTGCCAGTCCTGATTTTTAAGGTAAGATCTGAACAAGGCCCCCGCCGGGAAGAAATTTCCGGCGGGGGCCTTTGTTGTGCTTATAAGTTTCAGAGTGCGTAGCGCAGCCAGACGGCATCGCCGCTGCATTTTTCCACGCTTGTCAGGTGGAGATGGGTCAGGGGATGCTCCATGGCACAGTCGATGCGGCCATCAATGGAAGTCATCATGTGGCAGATGATATAGGGCAGTTTGCTCATTACAATTTCCCTCCATACACGGGGAAACCGCTGCTCTCACCATAGCTCTCAATGTGCTTGAAGTGCTTCAGGGTCTCCATATCCTCAGGAGAAATGGTGAAATCGACCTCCGCATTGGTCTTCATGTGGGCGGGGTCTGCGGTCTTGGGTAGGGACACGGCGCCCAGCTGCAGGGTATAGCGGATGCAGAGCTGCGGTACCGAGACGCCGTACTTCTGTGCCATGGCGGCGATCTCAGGCTGGTGCAGGATGACGCCGTGGGCAATGGGGGAATAAGCTTCCACCACGATGCCATTCTTCTGGCAGAACTCCAC
>CAVDVT010000232.1:0-3517 GCA_963612415.1 bacterium
GCCGGAAGAAGACGCTGCATCTTCGGATCCCACGGCCCAGCCGGAGCAGCCCGCCTCCTCGGTGCTGCCTGCCGGCCCGGATGATACCACCACCCCGAAGCCCGGCGCTCCCGGTGCGGACAATCAGGATGGCTGGGTGCTGGGTGCCCATGGCGAGCAGGATGCAGGCTCCGACAGCACCAAGCCCGGAACCCCGGGTGCGGACAGCCAGAAGAACTGGGTCCTGGGCGCCCACGGTCTGATCCAGACCGGCCAGCTCAACTGGCCCATCCCGGTGCTGATCGGTCTGGGCGGTGCGCTGGTGTTTGCCGGTGTCCACCTGAGCCGCAAGTCCAAAAAGCATCAGGATGAGTAAACGCAGGCGCGCTTGAAACAAGCAAGAACACCCGCTTCCGGAGCCATGTATGCCGGAAAGCGGGTGTTTTTTTGCAAACAGGACGGTTTGTCCATTGACAGGCGTTGGTACAGTGTCGTATACTGACAAGTGCCTTGAAAGAATCCCCGCATCTGCGGAACAAAAAGAGGAGCGAAGAAGTATGAAAAATAACAACAACAGCATCAAGACCGTTGTCGCTGTCGGCATTGGCGCGGCACTGTTCTTTGTTCTGGGTCGCTTTGTGGCCATTCCCAGCCCGGTGCCCAACACCAACATCAGCCTGCAGTACGCTGTGCTGGCTCTGCTGGCAGCCATGTACGGCCCCGTGGCAGGCGGTCTGATCGGCTTTATCGGCCACACCCTCATCGATCTGTCCTGGGGCGGCAGCCCCTGGTGGAGCTGGGTCATCGCCTCTGCCTTTGTGGGCGTTGTGGTGGGCCTGTTTGCCAAAAAGCTCAACCTGCAGGAAGGTGAGTTTGGCAAAAAGCAGGTGGCTGCCTTTACGGTGGCCAACATTGTGGCCCATCTGGCAGCCTGGATCGTGGTGGCCCCCGTGCTGGATATCCTGATCTACGCCGAGCCCGCCAACAAGGTGTTTGCACAGGGCGCCTTTGCCGCTGTGTCCAACATCGTTACCGCTGTGATCGTGGGCGGCCTGCTGGTGCTGGCCTACACCAAGACCATTGCCAAGAAGGGCTCTCTGGATCAGGAGTAAGCCTGCCCGAAACCCGGCCTTTCCATCTGCGCCGTCCGGCCCGTTGGAAAGGCTTTTTTGATGAACAGCTGAGGTATTCCACCCATGGCAGAACGTGAACCGATCATCTCTTTCCGGAACTTTTCGTTCCAGTACCGTGCCCAGAAGCGCCCCACCCTGACGGATATTGATCTTGATATCTACCCGGGCGAGCGGGTACTCATTGCAGGCCCTTCCGGCAGCGGCAAAAGCACGCTGGCGGGCTGCATCAACGGCCTGAATCCCTTCTCCAACCCCGGCGAGTGCAGCGGCACCCTGACTGTGGACGGCGTGGATGCGCCCCACAGCAGCATCTTTGAACTTTCGGCCCATGTGGGCACGGTGCTGCAGGACCCGGACGGCCAGTTCATCGGCCTGACGGTGGGCGAGGATATTGCTTTTGCGCTGGAAAACAGCTGCACCCCGCAGGCGGAAATGCACACCATTACTCGCCATGCTGCTGAGCTGGTAGGCATTGAGAACCATCTGGGCTATGCACCCCATGAACTTTCGGGTGGGCAGAAGCAGCGGGTGAGCCTTGCAGGCGTCATGGTGGATCAGGTGAAGATCCTGCTGTTCGATGAGCCGCTGGCAAACCTGGACCCGGCCACCGGCAAGCAGGCCATTGAGCTGATCGATGAAATTCAGAAAAAGACGGACACCACGGTCCTCATCATTGAACACCGGCTCGAGGATGTGCTGTGGCGGAATGTGGACCGCATCGTTCTGGTGAACGGCGGCACCATTCTGGCTGACCTGCGCCCCAATGAGCTGCTCAGCGGCAGCCTGCTGGCGGAAAACGGCATCCGGGAGCCGCTGTACCTCACGGCGCTGCGGTATGCCGGGGTGGAGATCACCCCGGAAAAGTGCCCGGAACACGTGGACAGCCTTGTGCTGGACGACACCGACACCCGGAAGCTGCAGGGCTGGTTCACTGCCCGCCCGCAGTCTGCACAGAAACCTGTCCGGGAGACCCTGCTGGAAGTAAAAGATTTGTGCTTTGGCTACCAGAAGGGCCAGCAGACGCTTCAGCATGTCAGCTTTTCCATTGGCAAGGGCGAGATGGTGAGCATCGTGGGCCGGAATGGCGCGGGCAAATCCACGCTTTCCAAGCTCATCTGCGGCTTTGAAACGCCGGATGCCGGGGAGATCTTCCTCAATGGAAAGACGCTGGCAGGGGAGAATATCCGCCGCCGTGCCCAGCACATCGGCTATGTGATGCAGAACCCCAACCAGATGATCTCCAAGACCATGATCTACGATGAGGTGGCGCTGGGGCTGCAGCGCTCCGGCCTGACCGAGGAACAGATCCGGGAAAAGGTGGAGGCAACGCTGAAGATCTGCGGGCTGTATCCCTTCCGCAACTGGCCCATCTCGGCCCTGAGCTTTGGCCAGAAAAAGCGGGTGACCATTGCCAGCGTGCTGGTGCTGGACCCGGAGTTGATCCTTCTGGATGAGCCTACCGCCGGACAGGATTTCCACCACTATACCGAGATCATGGAATTTTTGCGGGGCCTCAACGCACAGGGCGTCACGGTGGTCATGATCACCCACGATATGCACCTGATGCTGGAGTATACCCGGCGGGCACTGGTATTCTGCGATGGACAGCTCATTGCAGACCGCAGTGCCGCCGCCGTGCTGTGCGACCCGGCACTGGTGGAACAGGCTGCCCTGAAGGAGACCAGCCTTTACACACTGGCCAACCGCTGCGGCATTGAGCCTGCACAGGAATTTGTGGAACGCTTTATCGATCAGGACCGGGAGGTGAGAGAACGTGGCTGCTAATACCGTATTGAATTATCTCCCCCGGGAAAGTGTCATCCACAAGATGACCGGCACCACCAAGCTGGCGTTTTTCCTGCTGTTCACCTTTGCCAGCATGATCACCTACAACACCTGGGTGCTGCTGGGGCTGCTGGCGGTCAGTCTGCTGGCCTTCAAGCTGAGCCACATCAAATTCCGGGAAGTCCGGTTCATGATGGTCTTTATGCTGGTGTTCCTGCTGCTGAACAACCTGTTCATCTTCCTGTTCGACCCCAACCAGGGCACCACACTGTACGGAACCCGCACGGTGCTGTGCCATTTGTTCTGGCGGTATGACCTGACGGCCGAGCAGCTGTTCTATATGGTCAACATCAGCTTGAAATATTTTGTGGCCCTGCCGGTGGCGATTTTGTTCATCTCGGCCACCAACCCCAGTGAGTTTGCTGCCAGCCTGAACAGCATCGGCATCTCGTACAAAGTGGGCTATTCGGTGGCCATTGCCCTGCGGTATATCCCGGATATCCAGCGGGACTACCACAGCATCAGCCAGGCCCAGCAGGCCCGCGGCGTGGAGCTGGGCAAAAAGGAACCCTTCTTCAAGCGGATGAAAAACTCCGTGAACATCCTGCTGCCGCTGATCC
>CAVDVT010000233.1:0-3510 GCA_963612415.1 bacterium
GGCCAAGACCAGCACCTACACCCGCATTTTTGATGTGAACGAAGCCCGCCTCTCCGCCCCGCAGGATATGAGCGCAGAAATCAAGGCGGCTCTTGCCGAAAACGGTGATGCTCCTGCTACGGATGCAGACCTCATCAACAGCATCTATCATTCGCTGGCCTATTGCTACGGCGAAGCCTATCGGGAGATGGAGGAAGTCACCGGCCAGCACTGGGATAAGCTGTACATTGCAGGCGGCGGCGCAAAGAACGCCACCCTGAACGAACTGACCGCCCATTATACCGGAAAACAGGTCGTGGCTCTGCCCATCGAGGCAACGGCCATCGGCAATTTGAAGATTCAGATGAACATTTGATAAGGAGGATTTCCCATGCTCGTTGAAACCAAAGCCCGCGTTGGCGTGTTCGCCATTGCTCTGGGAGCCTATCTGCCCCAGTTCCCGACCCTCGTGCCCGAATTTGAGCAGCAGTACGCCGACTTCAAAAAGACCATCCCCGACACCGTGGAAGTCGTTGATGGCGGTATCGTCACCACCAAGGAACTTTCCATGGCCGCTGGCGACAAGTTCCGCGCCGCGGACGTTGATCTGGTCATTTTGCAGCTGCTGACCTACGCCACCTCTTACAATATGCTGCCTGCTGTGCGCGACCTGAACGTGCCTGTCGTGCTGGTGAACGTCCAGAAGAAGAAAGCCCCGGACTACGCTAATACCGACACTCCCACTTGGCTGGGTGAGCTGTACGCCTGCGGTGCAGTCGGCGAGATGGTGGCTGACTTGGAGCGCGCTGGCAAACGTCATGCGGTCATCACTGGCGTTGTCGAGGGCGGCGACCCGCAGGTGCAGGCTGAGATCGAGGACTGGTGCCGTGCCGCACAGGTGCGCCGCCGCTTCCGTGACACCAATCTGGCACAGATCGGTCGTCCGTACCCCGGCATGATGGACTTGTACATCGACGAAACCAACCTCTACAACCGGATGTTCCTTTACACCAAGCAGTTCGACTGGGAAAAAATGTGGGCCATTGCTGACAACATCACCGATGAGAACGCCATTCGTGCCAAGGCACAGGACATTCTGGATACCTTCGACATTGAGGGCGGCGGCACCATCGAGAAGGTCTGGGACATGGCAAAGTATGTCGTGGCCTTTGAGCAGTGGGTCAAGGATGAAAAGATTGCTTTCATCGCTTCCCACTATGACGGCTTTGCACAGGGCAAGGCCGGTGTGCTGGACAGTATGCTGATCCCGGCCTTCTCCATGCTCATCAAGCAGGGCGTGGCCTGCGCCGTGGAAGGCGACATCAAGGTGTCCATGGCCATGAGCATCCTCAAGACCATTGCAGGCTGCGGCCAGCTGAGCGAGATGTACTCCATCGACTTCGATGAGGACATCTGCATCATCGGTCACTCCGGTTCCGGTGACGCCGATATTTCCGAGAAGAAGCCCACCATGAAGATCGTGCCTGTGTTCCATGGCAAGACCGGCGGCGGCTACCTGACCCAGTTCTACCCCCACCTTGGCCCCGTGACCTATCTGGGCATCACGCAGGACAAGGACGGTCACTTCAAGTTCGTGGTGGCCGAGGGTGTGAACGAACCCGGCCCCATCTTCACCTTTGGCGACACCAATATGCGCACCCGCTTCACCTGCGGCGCACGGGAGTTCTGCAACCGCTGGAGCGAGGCTGGCCCCACCCACCACATGGCTGCGGCAACTGGCCGTCACATTGACACCATTCTGAAAGTTGCAAAAATCTTCGATGTTCCCGTGGACATCATCACCCGATAAAACAAACGAAACAAGAGGAAAAGAGAGGTATTTATCATGGGAATTCTGGATGTTGAGATCGTAAAAGGCTTTATGCGGATGTGCAACGATGGCTGGCTGCAGGGCTGGCACGAGCGCAACGGCGGCAACCTGACCTACCGCATGAAGGAAGAAGAAGTGGCCGAGTGCCGCCCCTTCTTCAACGCACAGCCCCGCGAGTGGGTGAACATGGGCGTGCAGGCCGACAATCTGGCTGGTGAGTATTTCATCACCACCGGTTCCGGCAAGTTCTTCCGCAACGTGGAACTGGACCCCGTCCACAGCATCGGCATCGTGGAAATCAACAACAAGGGCGACAGCTGGCGCATTGTCTGGGGTCTGGAAGATGGCGCAAAGCCCACCAGTGAGTTCCCCAGTCACTTCATGAACCACAGCGTCCGCAAGGCAGCGACCAACGGCGCAAACCGCGTCATTTATCACTGCCACGCTACCAACGTCATTGCACTGACTTACATTCTGCCCCTGACTGACCGTGACTTCACCCGTGCCCTGTGGCAGAGTGCCACCGAGTGCCCGGTGGTGTTCCCGGAGGGCGTGGGTGTCTGCCCGTGGATGGTGCCCGGTGGTGCGGACATCGCCATGGCAACCAGCGAGCTGATGAAGACTTATCAGGCAGCAATCTGGGCACAGCACGGCCTGTTCGCTTCCGGCCCGGACTTCGACATCACCTTCGGTCTGGCTCACACTATCGAAAAGAGTGCCGAAATTTACGTCAAAGTCCTGAGCATGGGCGGCGGTCTGATTCGTCAGACCATCACCGATGACGCACTGCGCGCCATTGCCCACGACTTCGGCGTGACCCTGAACGAGAAATTCCTCGACTAAGGAGCAGAACATGGAACACATGGCATGGAAAGGCCGCATCAAACCCGGCTGCAAGGCCGAATACCAGAAGCGTCACGCGGAGATCTGGCCGGAGATGGTCAAGGTGCTGAAAGATGCGGGCATCTGCAATTACAGCATCTTCTACTGCAACGATGAACTGTTCGGCTACTATGAGTGCGAAAAGGGTGTGGCCTACGCCGAAAAGGTGCAGGCAGAAAGCCCGGTGGTTGACCGTTGGAACGAGTATATGAAGGATATCCTCGAACTGGAAATGGACCCCGTGACCGGCGCACAGCCCAAGCTGGAACAGGTATTCCGGCTGGATTAAGCGACACTGTCCGATAAAACCAAATTGACTAGAGCCATCCGTAATAAGAATACGGGTGGCTCTTTTGCTTGTGTTCAAACAATGTTGCACATTCAAAAAGCACCGGCGAATATAAAAAATTATTTATATGTAGAAAAATAGCCAAAAACATTGTATGATTTAACAAAACGCTGTCAAAAAGAACAAAATTGTATACAACACAAGCGCAAGATTGTTTGAATTTTCGACTTCATTCGCAATTCTTTGCGAGAAAGTCCGCTCAAGAACCGCTATACTTATAACCAGAAAGTTGCACCGGAAAAGCAAAAACTTTAGGAGGAATGACAATGAAAAAGACATCAAAAATCTTGTTGACCGTCATTGTCGTCGTGCTGCTGGGAATTGGAATTTCCACCTTTTTCAAGGTAAACGGCAGCATTGGCAGTGACAAGATCCAGCTTCGGCTAGCACACGGTCAGGCGGGCGATTCCGAGATCGGCGGCACGATCGCGTATCTGTCCGATCTGGTGGCCGAAGATGAGAGCATGAA
>CAVDVT010000234.1:0-3507 GCA_963612415.1 bacterium
GAAGCGTACGGGTGCGGGTAAGCCCCGGCTTGTGCCCCGCCCACTGGACAGCGTGGATGTATTGCAGCGCTTGTTCATAATTCATTCCGTTACCATCCTCCGCAGGGTCTTGTTTTCCAGCAGCAGGCGCACCAGAACCGTGTTCACCGCCGCCAGGATCAGTGCATTGGGCACACGGGTCACCAGAACGCTCCACGGGTAGTTATAAAAGATGTGCAGTGCCAGCGAGTTGATGATCACCGAACCCACCACATGTCCGGCCACCACACTGATCTGCACCCGCAGGCCCAGCCGCATCTCCGGCAGCTTTTTCCAGAAAAGGCCTGCCGTCAGGCCAATGGAACCGGCCCCCAGCGTGATAAGCGGGTTGATGGCATAGCCGGACAGGGTGCCGCCGATCATATCGGCCACAGCACCCACGGCAAAACCCTCCACCGGGCCAAACAGCACAGCCGCCAGCAGGGTGGGCAGGGAGCCGAGGTTGAACCGGACAAAGCCGGTAGAGATGCTCAGCACCCGTGCAAACACGATGCTCATGGCTGTGAGCAGGGCCAGCATGGTCAGTTTGCGGACGGAACTTTTGGAATTTTTCATATCAATTGTCCTCCCCGTTTTCGGGAACTGGCGGGGCGGGCAAAAACAAAACGCCCTCCCCTGTGACAAACCGCACAAAGGAGGGCGTGATTCAACGTTTCACATCCAGACACAGCTGCAGACAGCCGCGCCTGCACCCAAGTCCATGCAGCAGCGGGATGCAGGCCATGCACCGCGGGTCTCCCTTCGTCCGCAGCACAACTCCCCGTTGATGCGGCACTTAACGCGCATGGCCTTACTCTGTTGATACTGCTATTATAGGCTTTTTTTCGCGCAGATGCAACCACACCGTGCAACAGGTTTAACAGTTTGCATCCCAAAATTTTGGACGATATGTCTAAAGCACTTTTCCTCTGTGCGCATTGCGCTCTGTCGAGCTTTATGATATTCTGTAAGTGCCGCTCCACTCCGGCCCATTTTCATGGAAAGGAGGTGAATCTCATGGAGTACATTGTTTCCTTTGCACTGTCCGTCGCAGCAGGTATAGTCGCTTCCTATATTTGCAAGTGGCTTGACGAACAGTTCCGCAGCGGCAAGCACTAAAAACAGGAAGCCCCTCGGTATCGCTACTACCGAGGGGCTTCTTGCTTCTTTTGTGGATCTCACAGAGATTCCATTTCCTTTGCACTTTTATTATACGCCCCTATGCAAAAATGTCAAGAGTTCCATCTTTTTCTTTGACGGCTGGTGCAAAACGTGATAAGATGGAACAAACTTGATAAGAAAGGACGACTCCCATGAAATTCAGCGAGATGACCTATACCCGCCCTGACATCGACGCCCTGCTGGGCCAGTGCAAGGCACTGGCCGCCAAGGCCGCTTCTGCTGCCAGCGGCGAGGAACTGGTAAACACCTATTACGAGCAGAGCCACGCCTTTGCCGACTACAACACTGCCGCGCAGCTGGCCTCTATCCACTACACCTGCGACACCCGCGACGCCTACTGGAAGGCCGAGCAGGACTTTTTTGATGCCCACGGCCCCGCTGTGGCAAACGCACAGGTAGAGATCAACCGGGCATTTCTGGCCAACCCCCATGTGGATGCCCTGACCGAGGCCTTTGGCTCCACCTGCGTGGCCGGCATGAAGAACGCCGTACTGGGCATGGACGACCGCACCGTGGACCTGCAGAAGGAGTACAACGCTCTGGTCAGCCAGTACCAGCAGGTGTATGGCGGCGCACTGGTGGAGCTGGACGGCAAGCAGCTGACCATCCCCCAGCTGGGCCCCTACAAGGAGAACCTGGATCCCGCCGTCCGCCGCGCCGCCTACGAGGCCGAGGCAAAATACTTTGACGCCCACCGCGATGAGCTGGACGGCCTGTACACCAAGATCGTCAAGAACCTGAACGCACAGGCACAGATCCTGGGCTACCACGATTACAGCGAGCTTTCCTATGTGCGGATGAACCGCATCGGCTACGGCCCGGCTGAGATCCAGAAGTTCCGCGATCAGGTGGCCAACGATGTGGTGCCTGAGCTGCAGAAGGTGATCGAGCTGCGCAAAAAGCGCACCGGCATCTCCCACCTGACCTTTGCCGACCTGCCCGTGGCGTTCAAAGACGGCAACCCCTCCCCCATCAAGGGCTACGACGCCCGGATGGCTGCCGCCCGCACCATGTACCATGAACTGAGCCCCGAAACGGCAGAGTTCATCGACTTCATGCAGGACAACGAGCTGTTCGACGTGGAGAGCCGCCCCGGCAAAATGTCCGGCGGCTATATGACCAGCCTGCCCGCCTATAAGGCCCCCTTCATCTTTGCCAACTGGAACAACACCTCTGCCGATGTGGACGTGCTGACCCACGAGTGCGGCCATGCCTTTGAGGGCTATGTGGCCGAGCGGAACCCCAAAGTTCCCGCCGATCTGGAATGCCCCGGCATGGAGAGCGCCGAGATCCACTCCATGGCCATGGAATTCCTGACCGCTCCCTGGCACCACCTGCTGTTCGGCAAGGACACCGAGAAGTACGCCCTGCTCCACGCAGAGGACAGCTTCCTGTTCCTGGCCTATGGCTGCATTGTGGACGAGTTCCAGCACAAGATGTACCAGAACCCCGACCTGACCCCTGACCAGCGGAACGCCGTCTGGCTGGAGCTGGAACACAAGTACCGCCCCTGGATCGATTTTGACAACCTGCCCTTCTACGGCCGCGGCGCCGGCTGGCAGCGTCAGCTCCACATCTACGAGTGCCCCTTCTATTATATCGACTACTGCCTGTCCACCATGGCCGCCCTGCAGTTCTTCCTGCTGAGCCTCACTGACCACAAGGATGCTTGGGAGCGCTACCTGAAACTGGTACGCCGCGCCGGTCTTGCCAGCTACACCGAGCTGATGCAGACCGCCGGGCTGAACGTTCCCTTTGAGGATGGCTCCATCAAGGCCATCGCCCAGCAGATGGGCCAGTGGATCGCATCTCATCAAGTCTGATTCTGCTTCCGTTCGAGCCGCTCTTGGCTCCCCCTTTGGGGGAGCTGGCGCAAAGCGCCTGAGAGGGTGAGCCTGGCAGAAGTAAGCGTTGACTCTTGCGGAAAAATCTATTATTATAGAACCAACAAAAATCCCTTTGCCGGGTGTGAAAAGGAGCGGAATTTCAATGGCAGAAAAAGAGAGCAAAGGCATCAAAAAGTTCTTTGAGGAGTTCAAGGCATTCGCCATGCGCGGCAATGTGCTGGACATGGCAGTCGGCGTGGTCGTCGGCTCGGCGTTCACGGCCATCGTGAACTCCCTGGTGGATGATGTCATCAACCCCTTCATCGGCCTGTTCTTCAATGCAGACTTCTCGGATGTGGTCATCAGTCTGGGTGGTTCCAGCATCAAGATCGGCAACTTTGTCAATGCCATCATCAACTTCCTGATCGTGGCCTTTGTGCTGTTCATCAGCGTTTACCTGATTCTCTCCGGCCTGCCCGCC
>CAVDVT010000235.1:0-2927 GCA_963612415.1 bacterium
GGACAAGGCCGTGGCCGAAGCCCTGACCTGCGACGGCCTGCTGCTGCCGGGCGGCGGCGACATGGACCCCAAGTTTTACGGGCAGGAGCGCATTCCCGCCTGCGGTGAGCCCAATCTCCTCCGCGACGCCGCCGAGCCGCCCCTGCTGCGGGCATTTCTGGCCGCAGACAAGCCCGTGCTGGCTATCTGCCGGGGCATTCAGGTGATGAACGTGGTGCTGGGCGGCGACCTGTATCAGGACATCAAGCCCTTCCAGCACGTACGCCACCACGACTACTGGACCAAGATCCACACCGTGACCCTGCGGCGGGGCACAAAGCTTTCCGCCATTCTCGGGCAGGACACCGTGCTGGTCAACAGCCAGCACCATCAGGCCGTGGACCGGGTAGCCCCGGGCATGACGCTGGCAGCCCTGAGCGAGGACGGTATCGTGGAAGCCATCGAGAAGCCGGATGCAAAATTCTGCATCGGCGTCCAGTGGCACCCGGAGTGGCTCAGCGCCGCCGACCCCGCCATGCAGGGGCTGTTCAACGCCTTTGTAGCCGCCTGCAAGTAAAAAGAAGGAGGTCTTGCCCATGAAAGCTTCCAAAAAGCGCCGCGCCGCCCTCACTGTGATCGCCTGCCTGCTGGCAGTCTGTCTGGTAACGGGGCTGGTTTTGTTCCATCTGGTCAACCGCACCGTCACTGCCCTGCAGCGGGGAGCCACCTTTGAACTCAGTTACACCGTCACGGCACAGGACAGCGCTAACTCCCCCGCCCTGTACAGCATTCTGAAGCAGGTGGGCGCATCCACCGGCGAAGTCGCCGGGCTCTACTCGCCGGGGCAGCTGGTCTTGTACCTGTACACTTCCGGCGGGCTCACCCGCCCCGAAACCGGCGGCACCGATTTCTTCACCGACATCTACATCGACGCCGACCAGACTCTGTTCAACGCGCGGCGGGTCTATGACACCCTGCGGGATTCCGTGGCCAGCAGTGTGCCGCTGGTGGGTTCGTTCCTGCCCGAGTGGTCTCTGCCCAGCTACATCTCACAGGCTCAGCTGGCAAAGATTTTGGGTGTGCCCAACACGCAGGTGGAAATGCAGGATTTCTCCGGCTACACGCTGGCCCTGAGCCTTCAGAGCATCGTCCACCCCGACTATGCAAAAAAAGGGTACACTTATTATCAGTTTCCCTCCGAGGGTGAGGACGCCACTGTTCTCGTGGTGGGTTTACCTTTGAAGTCCGTTCTCTTTGATGATGCCATTCCCGTGGATATCCACATGGAAGTCCCCGCCCACGGCGTCAATGTGGTCCTGATCGGCACTGTAACTTCTTCCCTCAACAGCATTGCCACCCCGGTGGACATCATCGCAGACAGCGACATCGATTCCATCGTTCAGCTGCGCGAGAGTCTGGAAAGCCTCGCCGGACTGGTAGGGTCGGCACTGAACAGCATCAAATAATGGAAAAGGCAGAGCCGCCGGCTCTGCCTTTTTTCATTATTCCAAAATTCTTCCATCCACCGAGAAAGTGATGACCTGCCAGGGCAGGAATTTGCCGCTGTTCTTCAGGGCATTGATGGCAGCGCGTTCCAGCCCGCCGCAGCAGGGCACCTCCATCCGCAGAACGGTCACGCTCTGGATGTTGTTGGCTGCAATGATCTGGGTCAGCTTTTCGGTGTAATCGCCCTCATCCAGCTTGGGGCAGCCGATGAGGGTGATCTTGCCCCGCATGAACTCCTGATGGATGTTGGCGTAGGCGTAGGCCGTGCAGTCGGCTGCGATCAGCAGCTTTGCCCCATCAAAATACGGGGCGTTCACAGGCACCAGTTTGATCTGGCAGGGCCACTGACCCAGCTGAGAAGGCAGGGCGGCAGGCGCAGCTGCCTGCTCCGCCGGGGCAGCTTCCCGGTGGAACTGGCGCATGGCGCTGCCGGGGCAGCCGTGGAACGCAGGCTTCTGGGGTGCCGCAGACTTTGCGGCCTCAGCAGCCTTTTTCTGCTTGTTCTCCAGCACAGCGGCTTCATCGTAGGCGGCAGCTTCCCGCTCGGTAAAGGTGATGGCGCCGGTGGGGCAGCCGGGCAGACAGTCACCAAAGCCGTCGCAGTAGTCGTCCCGCATCAGCTTTGCCTTGCCGTTTACCAGCCCAATGGCACCCTCGTGGCAGGCGGTGACGCAGGCTCCGCAGCCGTTGCACTTTTCTTCGTCTATGTGAATGATTTTCCGGATCATCTTGGAATCCTCCTTGCTTTTTCTGGGTCCAGTATACTATAATAACAAGAGCAATTCGGTTGTTATGACCACAAAAGAGGCTTATTTTATGGAAAAACTCGCACTTCCGCTGTTCAAGGGGCTCCAGCCGCAGGATATTGCGCAGATGGAACACTGCCACTGCCTGCGCCAGAAACGCTTTGCCCGCCGCCAGACCATCTTCCGGGCCGGGCAGACCGTCCACGAGATCGGGATGGTGCTTTCCGGCAGCGTCCACATTGAAAGCGTGGATCTGTGGGGAAACAAAAGCATCCTGAGCCAGGCCGGCCCCGGGCAGGCCTTTGCGGAGACTTACGCCTTCTGTGCTGAGCCGCTGATGGTGGACGCCGTGGCCGCTGAGGAGTGCGAAGTGCTGTTTCTGGACGTGTCGGCCCTGTCCTGCCCCCACGCGGAACACCGCTGGCAGGAACAGCTGCTGCGCAACCTGCTGCAGGTGTCCATGCACAAAAACCTCACCCTCTCCCGCCGCATCTTCTGCACCTCCCCCAAAACGGTGCGGGGGCGGCTGCTGACCTATCTTTCCGGGCAGGCGGTACGGGCAGGCAAGGCCGAGTTCACCGTGCCCTTCAACCGCCAGCAGCTGGCCGATTACCTCAACCTCGACCGCAGTGCCCTTTCCAAAGAGATGGGAAAAATGAAGGAGGAAGGACTGATCGATTTTGACCGGAACCGTTT
>CAVDVT010000235.1:3033-3504 GCA_963612415.1 bacterium
CACCCGCCTTATAACGGGCGTGTTCCTTGATCCATCTGCCGCCGTCACCGCTGCCGACTGCGCTGCTGTACACGATGTTCGTGAACTCTTTGGTCAGCTCCGATTTCAGCCGCTTATATTCCTTTTCTGCGTCATCGGCCACGGTCTGCTCCTGGCCGTTGTCCCGCAGATACTGCCGCAGCTCGCTGAGCTGCTGGTTGAATTCCTTGTCGCACTCGCTCTGCACGTTGGTCAGCTTCAGGGTCTTGGACACCACAATGGAGATCTTCAGGCCCATGTTCCGTTCTTCCTTGGGGTGGGCCATATATTCATCGTATGCTTCGCAGATCACGCTGTACAGCTTGGCTTCCGTGCTTCTCTGCAGGCGTTCCAAGTCCATGATGTACTTCCGGATCTGGATCTCCACATGGGTCTGACTTGCCGCCGAGGAAGCCGACGACGCTGCATGGCTCCCCGAAGATGCTGCGTGGG
>CAVDVT010000236.1:0-3499 GCA_963612415.1 bacterium
CCGGTTCATCACAATAACTGCGTAATCTGGTGTGTGGTTTCTCAAGCTGGTATCTGTGAACTGATTCTTTTTCCAGAACGCTTCACTTTGCTTGTTGCCATCCACATAGCCAAGCCGGATGGATTCATAGTTCAGACTGCGCAGATACTCGCACAGCTCTGTGATGATCGCACTGCCGATCCCGAGCCCCTGCAGTGAACGCTCCATCATAAAGAATCCGATAAAACCGCTCTGCGCTGTTGGATAATGGTCAATAAAGTCCATCACCGCCGCAAGCTGACCGGCTTTGTCAAAATACCCCAGATAATACTTATCCTGCGGGTCGTTCTGTTTGCGCTGCGGCAGAACGTTCATATCGTCCCGGATGCTGTCAGCAGTCACAAATGGCGGACAATGCTCGTAGAACTGTGGGTTTTTCTCGCGGAGCGCCAGAATCAACGGAACATCGTCAGGATTCAGGATCCGGATCTGATATCTTTTTGAAAATTTCGCAGGATCCATCATACGGATCCTCCATCCGAATTTTCTTCCAGTGCTGAAATATCCACCCGGATGCCATCGTTGGCGGCCCCCTCAAAAGCTTCCATGGGACCTGCGGGAGCATCATCTTCCTGCGTTGGAGCGCTGATTTCTTCCCTGTTCTCCCCTGCTGGCTGTTCTGTTGTATCCAAGCGAGTCTTCTTGGGAGTGACTGCGCCAAGCGGATTTTGCTCAATGGCCGCGCGCACCTGAAATTCCTGCAGATGCGTATAAATTTGCGTGGTTCCCACACTGCTGTGGCCCAAAAGCTGCTTGAGAGTCAGAATGTCCACGTTGCCGGTCTGATACATCAGCGTGGCAGCTGTGTGGCGCAGCTTATGGGTAGAAAAACCCTTGAGTCCGGCAGCCTTCATGGCACCGGTGATCAGCTGCTCGACCCTGCGGTTGGAAATTCGCTCTTTCCGGCGGCGGGTCACAAACACGGCTTTTTCCCTGTGATCCAGCCCTTCCATCGTGTTGCGCTTGGCAAGATAAAGCCGCAGAGCTTCTATGCAGGCATCGTTCAGGTAGACCATACGTTCCTTATGGCCCTTGCCGAACAGGCGGATTTGACGCTGTTCCAGATCGATGTCCCCAAGATCCATGCCAACCAGCTCCGAAAGACGCATTCCGCAGTTCAGGAACAGGACCACCATGCAGTAATCCCGCTCCGGAAAATCGCTCTGAGACTGTGTGCTTTCCAACAGGTCCATCGATTGCTCTGCGGTCAGATACTTCGGCAGGACTTTATCCTGCTTGGGCGGTTTGATGGAAGCCGTAGGGTTTTCTGTCAGCCGGTTGACCTGATTGACCAGATAATCATAAAAGCCATGCAGACTGGCCAGCCGCCGGGCGGTGGAGGATTTTTTATTGCCGCATTCCCGGTTCAGAAAATAGAGATACTCGTAGATGTCTTCCTTGCTTACGCTGCCCCAGAACGCGGTGTCCAAGCCTTTGGGGTCAATATCTTTCAGTTCAGTATCTTCCGGCACAAGCCCGCGGCGGCGCTTCATAAAGCGGGAAAAGCCGCGCAGGTCACAGTAATAACTGAATGCCGTATTCGCACTTTTTCCGGCGATCACTTCCAGATAGCGCACATATTCCACAATATCCTGCGAAGCATCATCAAAC
The DNA here is from genome assembly GCA_963612415.1 of bacterium. Taxonomy (GTDB): domain Bacteria; phylum Bacillota; class Clostridia; order Oscillospirales; family Ruminococcaceae; genus Faecalibacterium. The sequence goes on from CAVDVT010000236.1 coordinate 1,651, forward strand.
GGCTTGTGCTTGCTGGGATTTTTTTCATCAAGATAGATCGACATAATTACTCCATTATAACCGGTCGGATTTCAGGGCGTTGATGGCATCGGAGATATAGGCGGCCCCCACAAGCTTCATTCCCGGATAGTCCGTCGGGTTCAGGTGGGTAAGGCTGTGTTTGGGAATCACAGCCCGTTCAAAGCCAATGCGTTCTGCTTCCCGCAGACGCTGTTCCAGGTTGGGTACACTGCGGATCTCACCGCCAAGGCCGACCTCGCCGATCGCGATCAGTTTATCACTGACGGGCCTGTCCAGCAGGGACGACACCATGCTCAGGCAGACAGCCAGATCGCAGGCCGTATCCCGCAGTGCAATGCCGCCCACGATGTTGATATAAACGTCCAGATTTCCAAAAAAGTATCCGGCCCGCTTTTCCAGAACGGCAATGAGTAGATTCATTCGGTTGTAGTCATAGCCGCTGCTGGCCCGGCGCGGCGCCGGAAAATTGGTCTTGGTGGCAAGGGCCTGGATCTCGCTCAAAATGGGACGGCTGCCCTCCATGGTACAGGCAACACAGTTGCCGGAGACTCCCAGCGGACGGCCTTCCAGAAGCATCTGGGAGGGGTTCTCGATCTCCTCAAGCCCCTGCCCTGTCATATCAAACATGCCAAGCTCATTGGTGGAGCCATAGCGGTTTTTGGCTGCCCGCAGAATGCGGTAAGGCAGCATTTTATCGCCTTCAAAATACAGGACCGTATCCACAATGTGTTCCATGACCTTGGGGCCTGCAATGGCACCGTCCTTGTTGACATGGCCCACGATGAACATGGGGGTCTCCTGCTTTTTGGCCACTGCCAGCAGGCGGGCGGCACTCTCCTTGACCTGGCTGACCGTACCGGACGAAGACGAGATATCCATGCAGCGCATGGTCTGGATGGAGTCAATGACCACAAGTTCCGGCTTTTCCTTTTCGATCAGCCCGCAGATCTCATCCACATCGTTCTCAGCGGCCAGGTAGATGTTTTCCTGCGGCACTTTCAGCCGGGCGGCGCGCAGCTTAACCTGCCGGACAGACTCCTCGCCGGTGATATACAGAACCGTGTGCTGGTTGGAGATCGCACCGCACAGCTGCAGCAGCATGGTCGATTTGCCCACGCCGGGCTCACCGCTCAGCAGGACCACACCGCCCAGCACAATGCCACCGCCCAGTACGCGGTCCAGCTCGGAGATGCCCGTCAGGATACGGCTTTTTTCTTCGGTGGTGCTGATATCTGCCAGCCGCCGGGCAGTCAGTGAGGTGACACCTTCCTGCCGGGCTGGAGCAACGGCCTTTCCGCCCGAAAGACCGGCCTTGGGAGCCTCAGCGACCACATCTTCGTTCATGGTATTCCAGCTTCCACAACTTGGGCAGCGGCCCATCCAGCGCGGGCTGGTCTCACCGCAGTTGGAGCAGACATAGACAGTTTTCAGTTTCGGTTCTTTCATGGCAGACTCCCTGTAAAAACGCCGCTTTTCAGGCGGCGTCTGTTTTCTTTGTTCTATTGTATCTTACCACATTCCGCAGTCTGCCGCAACCGCTCCCTTACTTTACCTCTACGACCGTAATGTTCTGGGCTGTCACGCTGCTTTTGCTCAGAACGATATCCCGGATCTGCGCCACCTGTGCCGCCGTCAGGGCATCACCTGAGGTCATTACGGTCAGATCCGCCCGCCCAGACTGCAAAAAGCAGAGGCAGTCGGCAAACCCCTTGGCCTTGACCAGCGTCTCGATCTCGTTTTCTGCATTCAGGTCGGCAAGGTTTCCGGTCAGCTGACTGGTATACTCCTTCTTTTCCTCAGCGGACAGCGAGGACGATTTCAGCGCTTT
>CAVDVT010000237.1:0-3483 GCA_963612415.1 bacterium
CATCTTCAACCCGCAGCTGATCCTCATCGGCGGCGGCGTCAGCGCCCAGCAGAAGCTGCTGATCGACCCCATTGCCGCCAAGGTCAAAGCCTCGGTCATGCCCGCCTTTGCCGTTGGGCTGGAAGTGCGGGCCGCACAGCTCCACAACGATGCCGGCATGGTAGGCGCTGTCTATTATTTCCGGCAGCAGCACGGTGAAACCTGAATGAATCAAAAAAGGAGTGTATCGTTATGAAAACTCATATCCTCTGCCTGGGCGATTCCAACACCCACGGCTATTGCGCAGATCCCAAAGACAATGCTGACGGCGGCATCCGCTTCAACGAAGACGAGCGTTGGACCTGCCGACTGCAGACCGCCCTGGGCGACAAGTATCTGGTGACCGAGGAAGGTCTTTCCGGCCGTACCACCGTGTTTGTGGACCCCATCCACGAGTCCATGGATGCTCTGAGCGTGGCCTATTCCCTGCTCAAGAGCCATGAAGTCATCGACCTGCTCATCATCATGCTGGGCACCAACGATGTCAAGGAGCGCTTTGGTGCCAATGCAGCCTGCATCGGCGTGGGCATGGAGCGCCTGATCCAGAAGTGCAAGAGCGTGGACTGCTGGGGCGGCAAGGAGCCCAACATCCTGGTCGTGGCTCCCCCGCGCATCAAGGAGGGCTTCCACGATGAAGTCATGGGCGACGGCTGTGTGGAGAAGTCCAAGGGCGTTGCAGGCTGGTACAAGATCATCGCAGAGCGGAACAATGTTCACTTCCTGGACGCCGAGGGCTGCGAGTTCAACCAGATCGACTTCATGCACCTGACCCGCAAGGGCCACGCGCAGCTGGCTGACAAGCTGGCCGAGCTGGTACCGACGCTGGTTTAACAAAGGCAATCAAAAAGGGCTCCGACGCTTGTCGGAGCCCTTTTCCTGTTATTCACATCAAATGTAATCCGAGATATACGGGATCTTATGGAACAGCACGTCGTCCAGACGCTCCACAGCGTCTTCCCTGCCCTCGATGCGCTCCAGATCATACAGACGTTCTGCCGTCTTATAACCCAGCAGCAGGGTGGAAAGGGTGCCGATGCCCATTTTCAGATGGTACTCGGCAGGCTCATGGGTCATGGTACACTTTCCATCTGCAAAGCGGACATTGAACGTCCGGTCATTCCAGGGCAGGAGCTTGTCCTCGATCTCCAGTGCGATGCAGAGGGTGCCACCATCCGGGTCACAGGGATAATCCGCAAGGAAATCTTCCACATCAATGATGCGGCCCATGGCATAGGGGCGGATGCTCTCCTTGATGTCGCCATCGTCCATTTCAAAGGCAATGGGTTCACTGAAATAAGTGCTGCCATGCACTTCATCGATCATGGAATCATGGGCGTGGATATACTCCCACAGGCCTTTCTGCGCCTCACGGTTCAGGTAGACCATCTCTTTGATGTGCATGATGTCGTTCTTGATCAGGTAGACCATATAGCCGCAGGGCTTGTCCTTGACGTTGTAGTAAACAGCAACGTTGGTATCGTCCTCATCCCAGCGCCAGTATTCCTCCCAGGCCAGACTGTTGCGGAACAGACAGCCGTGGGTAATGGAGGCAAAATGGGAGTGCAGCTCATGGAACTCGGTGTTGTCCCAGCTCACGCGCCGGACATAGCCCGGTGCCTTGACCTTTGTGGGGATCTGCCGGTCTTTGATGTTGAACGAGATCTTGTTGGACACGATCTCCCAGCCCAGATGATGGTACAGCGGGATGCTGTATGGGTAGAGCAGGGCGAAAGACTTGCCCTCCTCGTGCATCTGGGTCAGGCCCCGGATCATCAGGTGCTTCATGATCCCCTGCCCCGTGTATTCCGGGTAGGTACACACGCTAGTGACAAAGCCCACATGGTAGACCGTATCGTAGATATTCATCTTCAGCGGATAGACAGCGAACTGGGACACCAGCGTATCCCCGTCAAAGCAGCCCAGCACGTCGGCGCGTTCCAGCACCGGGAACTTGGACTGTTTGATCTCGTCGTCCTTCCAACCCGTGGCGGTCAATTCTTCTTCCGTGACCTGAAAGGTATAGCGGAGCAGCGCATTGTACTGATCCAGATCTTTTGCTTCCAGATACCGGGTCACATAATGGTCAGCGGCGTTCATAACAACGCCCCCGCCCTTACGGAGTCAGACGGTTGGGGCCGCGGAACAGGAACTCTGCATCCTTGATGCTCTCGCCCACCAGCAGCATGGTCAGACGGTCGATGCCCAGACCAAAGCCGCCGTGCGGGGGGCAGCCATACTGGAAGAACTCCAGATAGAACTTGACGTCCTCTGCCAGACCTTTTTCCTCAGCCTGCTTCTTCAGCACCTCATAGCGATGCTCACGCTGGGCACCTGTGGTGATCTCCACACCGCGCCAGATCAGGTCGTAACCCTGAGGCACACCGTTCTCGTCGCGCATGTGGTAGAAAGCGCGCTTCTCAGCATCGTAATCGGTGACAAACAGGAACTCGTGGTTGTAGTGCTTCTTCACCCAGTCATAGCTCAGGCGCTCGGCCTCGGTGGTCAGGTCGCCCTTCTCAGAGTCATCCACCACATAGCCGAAGTCTTCTTCCAGACCCTTGTACAGGTCGGCCAGCTTGACTACGGGGAACGGAGTCTCGGGCACGATGACTTCCTTGCCGAACAGCTCCTGGATCTGGTCGCCGTAAGCGTCCTTCACAGCCTGCAGGCCAGCCTTGAGCAGCTGCTCCTCCATTGCCATGACATCCTTGTAGGAAGTGATGTAGCTGAACTCCAAATCAAAGCCGGAGAACTCCGTGGCATGCTTGTTGGTGTAGCTCTTTTCGGCACGGAAGACAGGGCCGGTCTCAAAAATGCGCTCAAAGCCGGCAGCCATAGCCATCTGCTTGTAGAACTGAGGGCTCTGGGCCAGGTAGGCGTTGCGGTCAAAGTAGTCCACCTTGAACACCTCAGAGCCGCTCTCGCTGGCAGCAGCGATCAGCTTGGGGGTGTGGATCTCGATGAAGTTGCGGTCCAGCAGGAACTTGCGCATGGCGTTGACCATGCAGCTCTGGGCCTTGAACATCAGCTGATTTTCGTCGGTGCGCAGATCCACCCAGCGGTAGTCGATGCGCTGGTCGATGCTGGAACGCTCCACAGCCTTCTTCTTTTTGGTGGCGGCAATGGCCTTGCGGGCAATGGGCAGTGCATCGGCGATGCTCTCCACCTCGATGGACTCGGGGATCATCTCAATGCCGCCCATCTTGACGTAGTCGTTCTCCACCACCTTGCCGGTAACGGTGATGACAGAATCCGGGGTCAGCTGGTCGATGGTACCCACCAGATCGGGGTGGTCCTCTTTCTCGACGGTGATCTGCAGCTTGCCGGTAATATCTTTCAGTACGATAAAGGCCATGTACTTGCTGTTGCGCAGGTTCTCAATAAAGCCCTGTACCTTGACAGTGTTTCCAATTTCCTTTTGTACCTCGTTGATGTAGGTGCGAT
>CAVDVT010000238.1:0-3469 GCA_963612415.1 bacterium
GAATAAAACTTCATCCGGCGGTGCTGGTTTTAACTGTGGCTTGTGTCCTTTCCGTGGCGGTGATGCTCTACACGCTGACCCGCCCGCAGGATACCTTTGTGCCGCCGCCCTTTGAAAGTGCCGCTGTGGACGGCACACCCCAATCCCTGCCCGATGCGCTGGGTTACACCGCGCTGGACGCTTCCGCCTACCGGCTGGCACTTTGCGGAGCCCCGGTAGTGCGGCAAAGCGCCGCGCAGCTCTATTTCACAAACCCGGAAGGAAATGCCGTCTGGCTGAAAGTCCGCGTTTACACCGCAGAGGGAACACTTCTGGGGGAAAGCGGCCTGCTGAGACCCGGCCAGTATGTGGAAAGCGTTGTGCTGGACCCTGTGCCGGTGCAGGACACCCCAGTAGCACTCAAGGTCATGGCCTATGAACCGGATACCTACCAGAGCGCCGGTGCAGTCACATTGAATACCACCCTGACGGTGGGATCATGAAACTGAAAAGCGCCCCGATTTTTACGAATCGGGGCGCTTTTGCTGTGTCTTTTAGTTGGCGCGGAGTACCTTCCAATGCTCCGGTTTCTCATACTCTGTGGTCACACCATCGTCGGTGTACATCCGGTATTCAGCGGGCTGACCGTTGGGCAGGAAGCTCCACAGAGTCAGGCTGCCTTCATCCAGCGCGGCGGTGTTGGAAGCAGGCTCCGCCACGGGGACAATGTGCCCAGGGCGGATGAACAGCAGCATCTCGTCCAGACCACAGCGGATGTAGTGATGCCCGGCGGGAAGAACTTCCTCGTCGTAGTCGTCCACAGCCCGCAGGCGCAGCAGCTTCATGGGTTCGGGCAGGTAGACATGCCGCCCGTGGGCGTTCTGGGTGTAGATGGGAGCAGCCATCAGGCCCTCGCCCAGCAGGAGCTGGTCCTGAACCTCGCGGGCATCGGGGTCCTCCGGGTAGTCAAAGGCCAGCGGACGGAAATAGCTGCCGTTTTCCAGCGCGGCCTTCATGAACTCGCTGTACAGGTAGGGCAGCAGGGCATAGCGCAGCCGCAGCATCTTGCGCACAGCAGGCAGTTCCTCCACAAAGCGGTAGTATTCCTGACAACGGGTGCCGTCGGTGGCGTGGTTGCGCATCAGCGGGGTCAGCAGGCCGAACTGGAGCCACCGCAGGGCAAGGTCGGGGGTGGTGTCGTAAGCAAAACCGCACAGGTCGGCTCCGGCGTAGAGGAAACCGCACATCTGGACGCTGGGCATCATCTGGATGTTGGCCAGCAGCTGTTCCCAGCTGGAATGGTTGTCGCCCAGCCAGATGCCGCCATACCGGTGGCTGCCAATGATGCTGGAGCGGCTGTACAGCAGGGTGCGTTGGCCCGGGCGCAGGGCGGTAAAGGCTTCGCCGGCTGCACGGGTCATATTGCCGCCGTAGAGATTATGGACCTTGTCGTGGCGTACGTTCCGGCCGTTTGCTTCATGGTAGAAGCTGGCGTAGTCCTCTGGGCTGTTCATCAGTCCCATGGCGCCGCCCACCACGCGGGCAAAGAACTCTGCCTGCTCGATGTTGTCTTTCTCGCGCAGGGCGGCCATATCGTTGAGGAACGCGTTCAGGCGCTCAGGCGAGTAGAACAGCGCAGGCTCGTTCATATCGTTCCAGAACCCCTCAATGCCGCAGTCGGTCAGGGTCTTGTACTTGCTGCCAAACCATTCCCGCACCTCCGGGCGCAGAAAATCGGCGAAGTAGGCCTTGCCGGGCCAGACTGCCGCCACAAAAGGGGTGCCGTCGGCTTTTTTGCAGAAGTAGCCCTTTTCCAGCCCCTCCGTGCAGGTGGGGTCCTTGGGGTCGATGCGCACACCGGCATCGATGATAGGCACCAGCCGGATGCCCTGGGCCTTCAGGTCAGCAGAAAGTTTTGCAAGGTCAGGAAACCGCTCTTTGTTCACAGTAAAATCGGCATACCCCTGCATATAGTCGATGTCCATGCAGATCATGTCCAGCGGCAGATCATGCTCTTTGTATTGGCGGGCGATCTCCCGCACGTCGTCTTCCGTCTTGTAGCCCCAGCGGCTCTGTGCAAGCCCGAAGGCCCACTTGGGCGGGATGTAGCTGCGGCCGATCAGGCCCCGGAACTCTTTGCAGAGGGTGTTCTCGTCTCCGCCGGAGAGGATATACAGCTCATAGTCCGGGTCTTCGGTGTGGAAGCACAGGGTGTCGTGCCGGGTGTAGCCGATGTCGTAGTACACTTTTCCCTGGAAATCGATGAACACGCCAAAGCAGGTGCTGCCATCCCGCACCAGCAGAAAATTGTGCGCACCATAATAGGAAAGCTTGTTCTCACCGTGATGGGATTCATCGGTGTTGTTGGCAATGTAGTGCCAGCCCCGCTTGTTGATGCCGCGGGGCATCTCGCCCAGACCGTAAACAACGGCAGCTTCGCTCATCACAAAGCGCCAGCCGCTGCCGTCCGGAGTCAGAAAGGGGACAGGGCTGTTTTCCACGGGCAGTGCCTGCACGACACTTTCTGTGGGAAAGGGCTGACCAAAAGAAAAACGCTGGATCATAAAAGCGACCTCCTGCATCGGATAAAGTTCTTTCTCTGTAATGGTACGGCAAAACGCGGGGCAGAGCAAGGGAGAAAACGGGCAGGATGATACAACAAAATCAGCGTATAGTGGCCTGCGCAACAGCCTATCCTGAATCCGGGGCCCTGCGGTCATTCGGCGGCGCGAAACTGCGCAGGATGAATTGCAAAATGTCGGAGGGCTTGTTATAATAAAAGGTACTCTGAAAAAGGGAGGCTTTTCCATGTACCGAAACGGCATCAAGCGGCTGCTGGCGGTCATCCTGTCGCTCTGCGGCATGATCGTGCTTTCGCCGCTGCTGCTCATCCTCTGCCTTGCCATCAAGATCGACTCTCCGGGGCCGATCCTGTTCAGGCAGAAACGGGTGGGCATCCACAAAAAGCATTTCAATATCCTCAAATTCCGTACCATGCGCATTGACACCCCCCACGATATGCCCACCCATCTGCTCAAAGATCCCGATCAGTATATCACCCGGGTGGGGCACTTTCTGCGCAAGACCAGCCTGGACGAGCTGCCCCAGCTCTGGAACATTTTTGTGGGGGATATGGCGGTCATCGGCCCGCGCCCGGCCCTTTGGAACCAGTACGACCTGCTGGCCGAGCGGGACAAATACGGTGCCAATGACATCCGCCCCGGCCTGACCGGCTGGGCCCAGATCCATGGCCGTGACGAGCTGGAGATCGAAGAAAAGGCCCGGCTGGATGGTTACTATGTGGATCACCTGAGCTTTGGCATGGACGTGAAGTGCTTCTTTGGCACCATCAAGGCCGTGCTTGACCACGACGGCGTGGTGGAAGGCGGCACGGGCACGCTTCATAAAAAGGATTGATTTATCCCCGGAAAAGCGTATAATAAAACAGTATAAGACATCAAAGGAGGATTTCCATGAATCGCACCTACAT
>CAVDVT010000239.1:0-3460 GCA_963612415.1 bacterium
GTAAATGCACCCTTTATAATATGTACCATCCAGCGCCCGCTGTCAAGAGGTGTTACCTCAGCAACATCAAAACGAACCGGTTCGTCGCTCTGACCGGTCTGCTGGAGATAATATTTTGCGGCACGAATCAGCTTGTGCTGTTTGGCCGGGGTCACGGCAGCAGCAGGCGGTGCCAGCGGGTCCGGGCTGCGGGTCTTGACTTCACAAAGCACCAGCGTTCCATCCGGTTCCCGCAGGATGAGGTCGATTTCCCCCATCCGGGTGCGGTAATTGTGAGTTATCATCGCACAGCCCTGCTTCAGGTAATACCGTGCAGCTACCGCTTCACCGGTGCGGCCGGTCTCGGCCCGGTCCATCACTTGCCCTCGGGCCAGTAGCCCTGCTTTTTCAGAAAACTGCGACGGTAAAACGGCTGGATGCCGTACTGTTCGATCAGTTCATAGTGGAGCTTGGTCGGGTAGCCTTTGTGCTTTGCCAGCTGATACTGGGGGTACTGCTTGTCCAGCTCCAGCATATAGCGGTCACGGCTGACCTTGGCCAGTACCGACGCCGCACCAATGCTGGCACTGGTGGCATCACCCTTGACTACCGGCTGGGCCGGAATGGAAAGCCCGGCCGGTGTCCGGTTCCCGTCCACAAGAACGAGGTTCGGCACAAGATCCAGTTCCTCCACAGCCTGCCGCATTCCACCCATGGTAGCGTTCAGAATGTTATCCCGGTCAATGATCTCCGGCCCTACAAATATGATTTTGTAGGCCAGTGCCTTTTCAAGGATCTCGTCAAACAGTGCCTCCCGCTTTTTCTCGGTCAGCTTTTTGGAATCGTTGATGCCGTACACCGGGTTTTCCGGGTCCAGAATGCAGGCTGCCACGCAGACCGGGCCGCACAAAGGGCCGCGGCCGGCCTCCTCCACACCCGCAAAACAGCCATACTGAGAACGGATGGCAGCATCATATTCATACAAAGGAGCCGAGATCTCCTCATCGGAACGGCGCTTCATTCGTCATCCTCCTCGGCAAAGTCGGCCAGATCATCCCGCTGGGGCGGGCGCTCCAGCGAGATGCGGCCCCATTTGCAGGCGCGGAACTCATCCACCAGCATCACGGCACAGCGCTCCGTGTTCACCTCGCCGCCCCGCACCAGCAGGCCGCGTTTGCGGCCAATGGCTTCCAGCAGTTCATAAGGCGGCAGAGCCAGGGTCTCGGCATCCAGCTTATAGCGCTGAGCCACCAGATCCGGGTAGTTCCGGCGCACTTCATCCAGCAGGTTCATGGCCAGTTCTTCCACATCCAGGATATCGTCCTTGATGGAACCAATAAAGGCCAGATTGGAGGCGATGGTCTTGGAGTCAAACTTCTTCCACAGCACACCGGGCATATCCAGCAGGTCAAACTTTTCGGTGCTGACCCACTGCTTGCCCTTGGTCACACCGGGGCGGTCTGCCGCTTTTGCGCGGGCCGAACCGGCGAACGTGTTGATAAAGGTGGATTTGCCCACATTGGGGATGCCGCAGAGCATCACCTGCGTCTTGGCACCACCCATACCGCGGGTCTGGCGACGGGCCAGCAGACCTGCCAGCTCTTTTTCAATAGCGGTCTGCACCGCCTTGGCGCCGCCCTTCTGCTTTGCGCTGATGGCCACACAGCCTGCGTCGGCAGCGCGGAAATATCGGATCCACTCCTCCGTTACAGCAGGGTCTGCAAGATCCGCCTTGTTCAGGGCATAGAGCTTGGGCTTGCGGGCCGTGATCCGCTCGATCTCCGGGTTCAGGCTGGAAAGCGGGATGCGGGCATCCAGCAGCACCAGACTGGCGTCCACATGCTGGATCTCCTGCTCCATCATCCGCAGAGTCTTGGTCATGTGGCCAGGGAACCACTGGATGTTATATTGGTTTGCGAACCGGGTATCCTGATTGTTCATTTTACCACTCCAAAATCCGAAAAGGGCAAAAAGCAGATCAGCACTTTGCCCAGAATATCGCGTTCATCAATGCAGCCAATGTAAGAGGAACGGCTGTCCAGCGAGGCATTGCGGTTGTCGCCCATCACAAAAACGGCGCCCTCCGGCACAGTGTAGGGAAACTCCACATCGTAGCCAAGGTAGGTCGGAGCCGCAATATAATCTTCCTGCAGCACTTCCCCGTTGACTGTCACCGTGCCGGTCTCGTAATCAATGCTGATGGTATCGCCGCCTTTGGCGATCACACGCTTGACCAGCGGTTTACCATAGGCCGTGTAACTGTCCACAATGACCACATCGCCCCGCTCAGGCTCATAACCTGCGCCCCAGACGATCAGTTTATCACCGTTCTGCAAGGTGGGCACCATCGATTCGCCGTCCACCTGAATGATCCGGAAAAAGAAGGAAAAAATCAGCACCAGAACCAGTGCAGCCGAGATCAGCGCCTCGTACCATTCAAACAGATTCTGGCCGCGCACAGCTCCCTGTGCCGAAGAATGCTTTTCCATATCCCGATGCACCTCACAATCTCATCTGGCCGGAATAAAGAAAAAAGGGACAACAAGTTGTCCCTTTTCTCCCGGTTTTACGCGGGGATCATCAAATATCGCTCTTGACCTTGGCAGCCTTGCCGGTGCGGCTGCGCAGATAGAACAGCTTAGCACGGCGGACCTTGCCCTTGCGGACAACGGTGACCTTCTCAACGAAGGGGCTGTTGATGGGGAAGACACGCTCAACGCCGACACCGTAGGAAACGCGGCGAACGGTGAAAGTCTCAGCAACGCCGCCGTGCTTCTTTGCGATCACAGTGCCCTCGAAAGCCTGGATACGCTCACGGTCGCCTTCCTTGATACGAACATCAACGCGGACGGTATCGCCAACGTTGAACTGGGGCTTCTCAGCCTTGATGCTGCCTTCAGAAATAATCTTCAGTGCGTCCATTTTTGAATCCTCCATTTGTTTTTAGACGTTCATACACGGCACTTTGCCGTCAGAGGACCGCCCGTTTAATGATATTGTCATTAACCCCGCTGTGGTTTCAGCGGACACTAACGCCTTAATAGGATAGCACAAAACGCCCGTAAAAGCAAGCGATTTGCCCAAAATAATCCCAAAAATTTTCCGTTCTGCCCAAAAGGCATTCTTTGCCCGGGAATTGCCCGGGCAATCAGGCAAACAGCTGCCTGTCCTGGGTCAGGAACCGGGTGCGCAGAATGGAAGCATTTGCAGCCGGCAGGCCGAATTTTTCTTCCAGAAAACCGGTGAGCAGCGACGGATTCAGGTTGAGCTGCTGGGAAGCAGGCAGGCACAGCTCAATGCAGACGCTGTCCCCTTCCGTCTTGTACTCCACCTGCGGGATATACTCCTTGAGGTCGATGGTCTTGTTTCCCTTTTTGCCGTGCTTGATCACCGGGGCGCTTTCCAGCGCATTGTAGGCATCCAGCACCGGTGCAGCCGAAGCTGCATAGCGGATCTGATAGCAGGCATAGGCGATGAGATC
>CAVDVT010000240.1:0-3459 GCA_963612415.1 bacterium
GGCTTGCACAAAAGAGAAAAGGGGTATCCATTTATGGCCAATAGAGTATTCCAGAGCGTGATCTACCAGATGAAAGATGCCATCGACCGTGTGGTCGGTGTTGTGGATGAGACCGGCGCTGTGATCTCCTGCTCGGAGCTGAATCTGATCGGAGAAGTGCGTGAGGGCTTTATGGCAGAGCGCCTGACGGCAGGTGACCGCTTTGTGCGGGATGGTTACACCTATCAGCAGTTCTCCAGCGCAAAGCATAACGATTATGCTGTATTCGTGGAAGGCGCGGACGAGACTGCAGGCCAGTTTGCGGCGCTGCTGTCCATCAGCCTGCAGAGCATCAAGCAGTATCACGATGAAAAGTTCGACAAGTCCAACTTCATCAAGAATGTGGTGCTGGACAACATCCTGCCCGGCGATATCTACGCCAAGGCCCGGGAGCTGCACTTTGCCACCGATGTTTCCCGCGTGGTGTTCATTGTGCGCGTGACCAGCGGCGGTGATATCTCCGCTTACGATGTGGTCAGCAGCCTGTTCCCCGACAAGCAGAAGGACTTTGTGTTCAATATCAGCGAGACCGACACCGTGCTGGTCAAGGAGATCCGCAAGGGCATCGACCGCACCGATATGGAGAAGCTGGCTGCCAGCATCGTGGACACCCTGTCCGGCGAACATTACATCAAGGCCGTTGTGGGCATCGGCACCCCCATCTCCAATGTCAAGGATCTGGCCACCTCTTTCAAGGAAGCCCAGATCGCCATGGAGGTCAGCAAGGTGTTCGACACCGAAAAGCAGATCATCCGCTACGACAACCTTGGCATTGCCCGCCTGATCTACCAGCTGCCCACCACAGTGTGCGAGATGTTCCTGCGCGAAGTGTTCAAGCAGGGCAGCATTGAGAGCCTGGATCAGGAGACGCTGTTCACCATTCAGCGCTTCTTTGAGAACAATCTGAATGTGTCGGAGACCAGCCGCGGCCTGTTCGTCCACCGCAACACGCTGGTGTATCGTCTGGAAAAGATCAAAAAGCTGACCGGTCTGGATCTGCGTGAGTTCGACGACGCTATCGTTTTTAAGGTAGCGCTGATGGTCAAGAAGTACCTGTCCAACAACCCGGCCAAATATTAAGTGATCGTCCGCGGCGCAAAGCCGTCGGCGCAGAACCGGCCGCTCGAAACCGATGCTGGCCGGTTCTTTTTGGGTACTGACCAAATAAAAATGTCAGGAGTAACAACATCTCATGATAGATTTTGAACACGTCTCCAAACAGTACAAACACAACGCAAAACCTGCGCTGGAGGATGTCAACTTCCATGTGGACGACGGCGAGTTCGTTTTTCTGCTGGGTCACTCGGGCGCGGGCAAATCCACCCTGCTCAAGCTGATCCTGCGGGAGGAGACTCCCACCGAGGGCCGCGTTCTGGTCAACGGGCAGGATGTTGCCCGCCTCCGCCGCCATAAGATCCCCTATCTGCGCCGTCAGATGGGCATCATTTTCCAGGATTTCCGGCTTATCCCCAGCATGACCGTTTACGAGAACATCGCCTTTGCCATGCACGTGACCAACATTGGCCGCAAGCAGATCAAAGAGCGCGTGAATTATATGCTGGAGCTGGTCCATCTGGAGGACAAGGCAAAGGTTTACCCGGACCTGCTCTCCGGCGGTGAGCAGCAGCGCGTGGCTGTGGCCCGCGCACTGGCCCACGCCCCCAAGCTGGTCATTGCGGACGAGCCCACCGGCAACATCGACCCCGAACTCAGCCTGGAGATGATGGAGCTGCTGGAGCGGGTCAGCGAAATGGGCATCACCGTGCTGGTGGTCACCCATGAGCATGAGCTGGTCCGTCACTTCAACCGCCGCGTGGTCACGCTGTCCGGCGGCCACATCATCTCGGATGTGCCCACCGGCTCCATGATCCCGCAGCCCCCGGTGGAACCCGGTGAAGTGGAAATGGAGGTGTCGCTGGTATGATGAAGCCTTCTACTTTCGGGTTCCTGACCGTGCGCGGCATCCGGAACCTGGGCAAGCACTGGGCCATGACCATTGCCTGCATCGCCTCCCTGAGCGTCTGTATGACCCTGAACACCTTTGCCACGCTGGCGGAAGTCAATGTGGACAACATGGTGAACTATCTGGGCCAGCAGAACGAGATGGTGGTCTACATCGACCCGGAGGCCGACGATGCCACCATCCAGACCGTGGGCGAGCGCATCTCGGCCACAGCCGGTGTCAGCCGTGTGCAGTATATGTCCAAGGAGGACGTGCTGAACCAGTACCGCGGCTACATGGCCGATTATGCCGTTCTGCTGGACGAGTTTGAAAACGACAACCCCTTCAAGGCCAATTACCGGGTCTCGCTGGCGGATCTGAGCCAGATGTCGGCCATGAGCCAGAGCTTCCAGAGCATCCCCGGTGTGTACAGTGTCACGGCCCCCATTGAGATGACCCAGACCTTTGTACAGATCCAGCAGGCCGTTACCAAGGTGGGGCAGTTCGTCATTCTGGTGCTGGGTGCTGTCAGCATCATTACGGTGGGCAGCACCATCCGGCTGAGCGTCTTTGCCCGCCGCCGTGAGATCGAGATCATGAAGTACGTGGGCGCTACCAATGCTCTGGTCACCCTGCCTTTCTTTGTGGAAGGTCTGGCCATGGGCCTGATCTCCGGTGCCATCACTTCGGCAGCCGGTATCTTCGGCTATGCCTACATCGTGCAGGCGTCCAGCACTCTGGGCGGCCTGTGGCAGATGCTCATGGGGACGGCCATGGTGCCTGTGGATGCGGTCTGGCCCACCATCCTGACGTACAGTCTGGCCGGCGGCGCACTGATCGGTGCGCTGGGCAGTATGTTCTCCATCCGCAAACATCTCAATGTGTAAGCGAAAGGAGCCTTCTCTGTGAAACATGCCAAACACTCTGCGGGCTTCCGCCTGCATCTTGTTCATACCCCGGCCCATGCAAAGCCCCATGCGGGCAGCAGCCGGGCCATGCGGGCTGCCAGTCTGTTTCTGGCGGTGGCCTGTCTTGTGCTGAGTGTCTCGGTCTACCCGGCCACTGCTGCCACCAGTATGTCCAGCCTGCAGAACAAGCTGGATAAGCTGACGCAGTCCATTGAACAGCATAAAAAAGAACTGAGCGATGCCAAAAAGAAGGAACAGGCCGCCAAGGAACTGGAATCGGAGCTGAAGGAAAAGGTCAGCGTGGTCCAGAGCCAGATCAGCGTCCTCAAGAACCAGATCGCTCAGGTGCAGAACAGCATTGGCGTCAAAGAGCAGGAGATCGCCGCCAAGGAAGCCGAGATCACGGCCAAGGAGGCCGAGATCGCGGACCAGTGGGACGGTTTCAAGCAGCACATGGCCGCCATGCAGGAGCTGCGGGACGGCGGAAGCGTGGCAATGCTTTCCGCAGTCAATGATCTGTATGAGCTGCTGACCTTCAACGAGGTCATGCAGGATATCTCCATCAAGGAT
>CAVDVT010000241.1:0-3453 GCA_963612415.1 bacterium
GCGTGGGTCAGAGCATCCATACCGGTGGCAGCGGTCAGGCCCTTGGGCATGGAGGCCATCATATCAGGGTCAACGACTGCGATCTCGGGGATGTCGTTGGTGTCCACGCAGACGAACTTGCGCTTCTTCTCCACGTCGGTGATGACGTAGTTGATGGTGACTTCAGCAGCGGTGCCTGCGGTGGTGGGCACGGCAATGGTAAAGACAGCGTGCTTCTTGGTGGGAGCAACACCCTCCAGAGAGCGGACATCGGCGAACTCAGGGTTATTGATGATGATGCCGATGGCCTTTGCGGTGTCCATGGAGGAGCCGCCGCCGATGGTCACGATGCAGTCAGCTTCTGCAGCCTTGAACGCAGCCACGCCGTCCTGCACGTTGGCAATGGTGGGGTTGGGCTTGATCTCGCTGTAAACAGTGTAGGCAAAGTTTGCAGCATCCAGCAGGTCAGTGACCTTTTTGGTAACGCCGAACTTGATCAGGTCGGGGTCCGAGCAGACGAAAGCCTTCTTGTAGCCCCGGGCAGTCAGCTCCGGAACGATGTTCTCAATGGCACCGTGGCCGTGGTAGGAAATGGTGTTCAGAACAATGCGATCAGCCATAATAGTATTCCTCCATTTTTCCGCCTGCCCCTGCGGCAGGCGATCTCTTTGCTACTACTTTACCACATCGTTAAAAAACTTTCAATGTCAATTTCTTTTGATTTCTATGAAATTTTTATGGCAGCAAAAAGGGAGCTGTGCCAGCGCACAGCTCCCCGGAGATCTTTGTTTTTCACCACAGGCGGATGACCTTGATCACACCCTCAGCCTTGTCGCGGGCCAGCTCCAGATGGTGCTGCAGCGCATCGGCGGCGGTGTTCCAGTTATCGTTCAGCGCAGCATCCAGAATTTCCAGATGCTCCTCACAGGTCTGATCCTGATTGATCATGCTCACCTTGCCGGTCATAATGCGGAACCGGGTGTTCAGGCCGGTGATCCGGTCGTAAGCCGAGCGCAGATACTTGTTGGGCAGGCCGCTCATCAGCATCTCGTGGAAATCATCGTCCGATTTGCAGAAGTCGTCGATCTTATCCGGGTGGTGCATCAACTCGGTGTAAGCCTCCAGCTGCTCCCGGGGGATCAGGCTGCCATAAGTACGCAGGGCATAAGGCTCCACCAGAAGCCGCATCTCAAACATGCTGTGAACATCTTCTTCCGTGATGCCGGATACCATCAGACCCTTCTTGGGCAGAATGGTGATCAGGCCCTCCTGCTCCAGGCGGCCCAGTGCATCCCGCATGGGGGTGCGGCTGATGTTGCCCATCTCGGCGCAGAGCTTCTGCTCATTGAGAAACTCATTGGGACGGTACTCACAGTTCAGGATCTTTGTTTTCAGATACTGGTAAGCTTGCAGCTTCAAGCTTGGCTTCGCCTGGGGTTCCATCTCTTTCATCGTTCTCTCTCCTAACCGCGTCCGGACCATTCAGGCAACAATAAGCCGCCCATAGGGCAGCTTGTATCCCTTAAATAATCCAAGTTTTGTCTTGTTATTATTATCACATATCTGGACAATATTTACAAGACTATTTTGAAAACTTTGTGAGCTTTTCCGTTTTGAACAGATATCCTGCCTTATTTTGCCGTAAATTGAACAAGTTTTTTGTGCTTGTTCCCAGTGTTTTCCTGTTGTTTTGCATCGAAGGATAAAATGTGGTACACTTGATGCAACGAAAGGGAGGATGTACCCATGGCAGGTCGCGGCGGATACAACACAAAAACCCGTCAGCTCATTCTGGATTACCTCATCAACAACCGTCAGCACGCGGTCAGCGCATCGAATATTCTGGAGCATCTGGAGGCCGAGGGCGCAAGCCCCAACCCCACCACGGTGTACCGGTATCTGGACAAGCTGGCCGGGGAACAGCGCATTATGAAATATGTGGCCGACAAGGGCGAAAAGGCCGTGTTCCAGTATGTGGACGAGGGGCGGCACTGCCGGGAGCATCTGCACCTGAAATGCGTCCAGTGCGGGCGGATCTACCACCTGGACTGCCACTTTATGGATGAGGTGCGCGCCCACCTCATGGCAGAACACGGCTTTACCCTGCAGTGTGAGGGCAGCGTTTTATACGGATTGTGCCGCTACTGCGCACAAAACGAGGCCCAGCCCGAGCAAAGCGCACAAAAATGTGCCTGCTGTGTTGACACGGAGAAAAAGCCGTGATACAATTCAGGCAATAAAAGCGTCGACCGGGAAAAGTAAGATTCCAGGGTTCTTTTGCAGCGAGTGCGGGGCGATGGAAGCCGCACAGAGAACGGGATCCGAACGAACCCCCGTGAGCTTCCCCCTGAACCCGCTGCGGGCGGCAAGTAGGGGCCGACGGCAGCCGCTCGTTATCGCGGCAGTGCTTTCAACGGGGAGAGTACACAAAAGTGACTGGTATGCCCTGCATACCGGTAATTTAGGTGGCACCACGGATACGGCAGCATTCGTCCTAGCAATGGGATGAGCGCTGCCGTATTTTTTATTTGGAAAACAGAGGGGTAAGAAGTATGTGTTGTGTTATGGGTTACACGGGGCACGACCTGAGTGCCGCCAAATTCAAGGAGTATCTGCTGCGCACCGTGATGCGCGGGCCGGACGACCAGCGTGTGGTGGAAGGCCCCTTTGGCCTGATGGGCTTTGGGCGGCTGGCCATCATGGGCCTGACGCCGGAGGGCATGCAGCCCTTTTACCGGGGCGCTGACTGCGTGGTGTGCAACGGTGAGCTGTACGGTTTCCGGTTCGAGAAAGAGATCCTGAAGCGCCGGGGCTACAAATTTGCTTCCGACTGCGACTGCGAGATCCTGCTGCCGCTGTACTACGAGTACGGTCTGGATATGTTCCGCCACATGGACTCGGAGTTTGCGCTGATCCTGTACGATTCCCGCAAAGACCGGCTCATTGCCGCCCGCGACCCCATTGGCATCCGGCCGCTGTTCTACGGCTACTCCAAGTCCAGCCACCAGATCGCCTTTGCCTCCGAGATGCAGAACCTCATCGGCTGGTGCGATGACATCCGCCCCTTCCCCATTGGCAGCTACTACTGCGACGGCCGCTTTGTGCGCTATGAGGACATTGCCGACGTGCCCGCCCCCATGGCCGACGACATGGAGACGACCCTGACCAACATCCGCGAAAAGCTGATCGCCGGTGTGGAAAAGCGGCTGGACGCTGACGCCCCGGTGGGCTTCCTGCTCTCCGGCGGTCTGGACTCCTCGCTGGTCTGCTCCATTGCCGCCAAAAAGCTGGGCAAGCCCATCCGCACCTTTGCCATTGGCATGGACACCGACGCCATCGACCTGAAATATGCCCGCCAGACAGCCGAATATCTGGGCAGCGAACATCACGAGATCATCATCAACCGGGACATCGTGCTGCAGAACCTGGAGGAGGTCATCCGCCTGCTGGGCACCTGGGACATCACCACCATCC
>CAVDVT010000242.1:0-3436 GCA_963612415.1 bacterium
GGTGAGAACCTGCTCCAGATCATGGAGTGCCGTCTGGACAACGTCGTGTTCCGCCTGGGCTTTGCTCAGACCCGCCGCGACGCCCGTCAGCTGGTGAGCCACGCTCACTTCACCGTCAATGGCAAGAAGGTCAACATCCCCTCTTACCAGGTCAAGGCCGGCGATGTGATCGAAGTTCGTGAGTCCAGCCGTTCTTCTGCAAAGTTTGCAAAGCTGACTGGCCCCGAGGCTCCCGTTGTGGCTCTGCCTTCCTGGCTGAACCGCGAGGCCGGCACCCTGAAGGGTGTTGTGACCAAGCTCCCCGAGCGCAGCGACATCGACTACGAAGTTGCAGAACACCTCATCGTCGAGCTGTACTCCAAGTAATCCATTAAGAAGGCTGGGCCTTCCGATTGGATGGTCCGCTTTCGCATTCTTTTCTTTGAAAGAATTTAATAATGGGCCGATGGCAACATCGGTTTGACAAGGAGGGCATAGATATGATGGAGATTGAACGTCCCAAAATCGAAACGGCAAGCCTGTCCCCGGACGGCCGCTACGGCAGATTCGTGGCGGAGCCTCTGGAACGTGGCTTTGGCATCACACTGGGCAACAGCCTGCGTCGTGTGCTTCTTTCCTCTCTGCCCGGTGTCGCCGTGACCAGCGTCAAGATCGACGGCGTGGTTCACGAGTTCTCCACCATTGAGGGCGTCAAGGAAGACGTTACCGAAATTGTCCTGAACCTGAAGGGTATTGCTGCAAAGCTGTACACCGACGGGCCGAAGACAGTGCGTGTTGAGGCAGTCGGCCCCTGTGAGGTTACTGCGGACAACATCAAGCAGGGCGATGATATCGAAATTCTGAACCCTGAGTGGCACATTGCGACCTTGGGCGAGGGCGGCAAGCTCGTCATGGAGCTGACCTTCGACAAGGGCCGCGGCTATGTGCCCGCAGAGCGCAATAAGCAGGCCATCGTCGAGAAGAATGATATCAATACTCTTCCCGTCGATAGCATTTACACCCCTGTTCTCAAGGTGAACTACAATGTTGAGAACACCCGCGTTGGACAGGCTATTGATTACGATAAGCTGACCATCGAGGTTTGGACCGATGGCACGATCAATGCGCAGGAGGCCGTTTCTCTGGCAGCCCGCGTGCTGACCGAGCATCTGAACCTCTTTGTCAACCTGTCGGATGAAGCCGCCGGTACGGAGATCATGGTGGAGAAGACCAACGACGACAAGGAGAAGGCTCTGGAGATGACCATCGAGGAGCTGGATCTGAGCGTGCGTTCCTTCAACTGCCTGAAGCGCGCCGGTATCAACACGGTGGAGGATCTGGTCAGCAAGAGCGAGGACGAGATGATGAAAGTCCGTAACCTCGGCCGCAAGAGCCTGGAAGAAGTCATGGCAAAGCTGGACTCCCTGGGCTTCAAGCTGAACACAGACGATGAGTAATTAAAATAATTAAGGAGTGAAACGGGATGCCCGGTACCAGAAAGCTCGGTAGAACCAG
Source organism: bacterium (assembly GCA_963612415.1). GTDB lineage: Bacteria > Bacillota > Clostridia > Oscillospirales > Ruminococcaceae > Faecalibacterium. Next base: position 1,495 of record CAVDVT010000242.1, read on the forward strand.
CGACAGCCGCAACGCTATGATGCGCGCTATGGTCACCTACCTGTTGGAGAATGGCAAGATTGAGACCACTGTCACTCGCGCTAAGGACGTTCGTTCCATGGCCGAGAAGATGATCACCCTTGGCAAGGCAAGCGACCTGCACACCAAGCGTCAGGTTTATGCCTACATCACCAAGGAAGATGTTGCAAAGAAGCTGTTTGATGAGATCAGCCCCAAGTACGCTGACCGCAACGGCGGCTACACCCGCATCATCAAGATCGGCGCTCGCCGCGGCGACGCAGCTGAGATGGCAGTTCTGGAGCTGGTCTAAGCTTCTCTGACTGTTTCTTACAGTTTATAAAGAACCACCTTTCCGGGAGCGATCCTAAAAGGTGGTTCTTTTTTTGTTTGTTTGTGCGTAAAAAACTCCCCGCCGCATTGCAGCGCGGCGGGGAGGGGTGGTTCAAAGGGAAGCGGCAGTGGCTCAGGCAGCCTTCTTTTTATTGTTCAGCGCCTTCTGAGCGGCGTCCAGTTCTTTCTTGGCAGCGGCAGCTGCATCCTGTTTCTTGGCCAGTTCCTTTTCTGCCTTTGCAATGGCCGTGCGGTCCGTGTCCAGCTTGGCGGTCAGGGTCTTGATCTTTGCTTCGTTATCGTCGCGGGCCTGAATGGCAGAGGTGATGGCGGCATCCAGCTCCGTCAGATCGTCCTTGGCGGCGGCTTCGGCGGACTGAGCATTCTTCAGATCGTTTTCCGCGCGCTGCAGGGTCTTGTCCAGCGAACTCAGATAGGATTCATAAGCAGAGATGCGGGCACGGTATTGTGCGGTGGTATAAGTCTTCTGGCTGACCCATCCAAGGTAATCCGGAGAAGTGAACTCCTGTGTGTAGACCAGAGAATAATAACCTTTCCGGCTGTTGTTATTGATGGCAAAGCCGGTGACGGTATAGTCCGGATTTACGATGTTCAGGTAGTGGCCGGTATTACTGTTCCAGTACGGCGTGAGCTTGTACTGCTTCTTTTCCTCGGTGTACCAGCCTGTAAAGGGGCCGTCGCCGGCGGAGCTGTAATTCCACGCCAGATTCTCAGCATGGTGAAGGGTGCAGCTGCGGGTATTTCCGTGATGGCCGATGACAGAGATGCTGTAATCGGCGTGGAGAGCAGCCACGGCCATGGCCCAGTCGGTGACAGCCAGATCTTTCAGGTTGGTGCCCTCGGACTGGTTCTCGCGGCGGCGCATCTCGTTGCATTTGTCGATCCACTGGATGGATGCCTTGAAGTTCCGGTAGGAAGCACCGTCATAGGGGTCCGAAAGGTCGGGCGTGACCTCAGTGGAACCCGGCTCCTGCCCCAGGAACAGCCGGGTGATCTGCTCGATGTTGGAGCCGCTGTCCTCTGCATTCCAGAGGAAGAAGCCCAGGGAGCTGTCCTGATAGCGGCGCGGCTCCTCCTGGTCTTTTTTCACCTGCGTCAGGGCATCCTGCGCCTGCACGGTCTGTTCCTGCCGGAGCTGGTAGGCGGCTTCGCCGTCGGTCTTGTTCTGCTTGGCCTGCTCAATGGCGGCCTCACGCTTGGGCCGGGCGTTCTGGGCAGCGGTCAGGTCTTTTTTGTCCTTGCTCAGGGTGGCGTTGGCAGCGTCCAGATCCTGCTGGGCGGTGGTCTGTGCGCGCACAGCAGCGTCATAGGTTTTTTGTGCGGCGCGGACTTTGGTGACCGCCGGGTCTTCACCGCAGGACGCCAGTGTCAGCGCAAGGAACGCCGATGCCAGGCACCCCGCAAGGATGCGCTGGGAATGTTTGCTTGGTCTCATAGAATACCTCCTCACGACCAGCGGAATGCTGGTCTTTTCTATTTCTAATTTATGGAACAGGAACGGCGTCTTGTCAAGTGAAAATTACAAAATATCCCAAATTCTGTTTCCGCGGCCACCCGCTGCGGGTTGGCCCTTGTGGGAAAAGCCGAAGAA
>CAVDVT010000243.1:0-3406 GCA_963612415.1 bacterium
GCCCAGCACCGTGGGGTTGCCGCAGTAAGGGCAGGTGGTGGCGGCGGTGGTCTCGTCGCAGACCAGCTCCGCACCGCAGGTGGGGCAGGAGTAACTGTTCAGGGCGTCGGCCTCGGCCTCGCTCCACACCGGGCCGTCGGCAGAGACCTTGCGGGCAGCGCGTTTTGCATCTTCCCCGGCGGCGGCATCGGCACCGGCCTGCTTTTTGGCGTAGCGGGCTTCAATGTCCTTTACCTCGTAAGCCGAGCCGCAGTAGTCGCAGACCAGCTTGCCGCTGGCCCCGTCGTAGTGCAGGGGGCCGGTGCAGGCCGGGCACTGGTAATTCGTTGTTTTTTCAGCCATCCGTCAAGACCCCTCTCAGGCCCCAAAGGGCTTGCCGCATTCCGGGCAGAACTTGGGCGGGTTGGCCGGGTCTGCGGGGGTAAAGCCGCAGTTGGGGCACTTGGCGGCAGGTTTGGGTTTGCCGCACTCCGAGCAGAATTTGCCGGTGTTTCTGGCGCCGCAGCTGCACACCCACAGGGCGGGGGCTTCGGGGCGGGGCTTGCCGCACTCGGCACAGAACTTGCCCGTGTTGCCGGTGTGGCCGCAGGCGCAGGTCCAGCCGGAGGCCGGGGCGCTCTGGGGCTGGGCAGCAGCCTGCTGTGCCCCCATCTGATAGAGGTTCTGGGCGTTGACGCCGCCCGCTGCAGCAGCCTGGTTCATGCCCATAAAGGCCATGGCGGGGCCTGCAGCCGTATTGGAGGCGGCGGCCTGCATGGCGGTGGCCTGTGCGCCCACCAGATGGGCCGCGGCACGGGTGGGGTCCATAAAGGCGGCGCTGCGCTGCAGCTCCTTGATCATCTGCTCGTCTTCTTCGCTGGCCTTGACGCCGGAAACGCCCAGCGAGACGATCTCGATGCCGCGCAGGCGGCTCCACTTGGCGCTCAGCTCCTGATTCAGGGCCTCGGCCAGCTCCAGCGTGTGGGCGGGCAGGGAAGAATAGCGGATGCCCTGCTCACTGATCCGGGCAAAGGCAGGCTGCAGGGCAGTCATCAGCTCGGTCTTGAGCTGGCTGTCCAGTGCATTGCGGGTGTAGGCGTTTTCCACATTTCCGCAGACGTTTGTGTAAAACAGGATGGGGTTGACGATGCGGTAGCTGTACTCACCAAAGCAGCGGATGGCAATGTCGATGTCGATGCCCGCCCGCTGGTCTACCACCCGGAAGGGCACGGGGTTGGGGGTGCCGTACTTGTTGCCCACCAGCTCCTTGGTATTGATGTAGTACACCCGCTGGTCGGTGCCGGTCTGCCCGCCAAAGCTGAACCGCTTGCCCAGCTCGGCAAATACGCTGTCGATGTTCTTGAGCCCGCCGCTGAGCAGGGAGGGCTGGGTGCCGGTGTTGTAGGTGTACTCACCGGCTTCGGCACACAGGTCTACCACCTTGCCCTGCTCCACGATCAGCACACACTGGCCATCGGCCACAGCGATCACGGAGCCGTCGGAGATGACGTTGCTGCTGCCGCGGTTCGAGGAACGGCCGCTGGTGCGCTTGCAGCCTTTGACGGCCAGCACTTCGGCGGGCAGTGCGTCGCAATAAAAATATTCTTTCCACTGGTCGGCCATCACGCCGGTGGCGGCCCCCATGGCAGCTTTGATCAGACCCATAGGCTTACTCCTTTTTGTGCAGGGCAGGGTCTATTTTTGGGGAACATCTCCCCGGACTCTGCCGGATTTAGTATAAGTATATCATACTGTGCCTGGAATGTAAAAGCGTTTTGGGAAAACTGCGAAAAGGAAACTTCCTCTTGCTTTTTTGCTCCGGCGGGTGTAGAATACAGCACAGAACAAAATACAGGGGAGCTTGTGAAGCAGGCTGAGAGGAAGTAACCAAACTTCGACCCTTTACCTGATGCGGATAATGCCGCCGTAGGAAGTCATAGTGTGTGATTTTTTGCAGGAGGCACCGTAAAAGGTGTCTCCTGTTTTTTGCGTCTCCAGCCGCTGCATCTGGCGGCTCCGGGCTGAGGGGGAGCGCCCTGAGCCTTGAATATCCTGCGATGGGAAGCCGTGTTCCGGCGTGAGAGGAGGCCAGCAAGCCTCGACCGCTTTTTGAAACTGGAGGAACTTTTTATGAAAAAACTCTCTGTGAAAAAGCTGGCCCTCGCCGGAATGTTCTGCGCCCTGTGCGTGGTGGGCAGTGTGTTCAGCTTCCCGATGTTTGGCAGCAAGTGCGCTCCGGTGCAGCACATGGTCAACGTGCTGTGTGCCGTGCTGCTGGGCCCCTGGTGGGGTGTGGGCGTGGCCTTTGCGGCCTCGCTGCTGCGCAACCTGCTGGGCCTTGGCAGTCTGATGGCCTTCCCCGGCAGCATGATCGGCGCACTGCTGTGCGGCCTGGCTTACTGGAAAACGAAGAACCTGCTGGCCACGGTGGCCGGTGAGGTGTTCGGCACCGCCGTTCTGGGCGGCCTGTGCGCCTATCCCGTGGCCATTTTCCTGATGGGCAAGAGCGCGGGCGACATTGCCTTCTACGCTTACATCGTGCCCTTCCTCGTGTCTACGGCTGTGGGTGCCGTGGTGGCAGGCGCTGTGGTGTACAGCCTGCAGCACTCCGGCGTTCTGCGCTCCATGCAGAGCAGCCTTTCCTGACGGAGGTGCGCCGTGTTTGCAGAGCTTTTTGAAAAGGTGCGCACCCAAAGCCCCCTGATCCATAACATTACCAACTACGTCACCGTGAACGACTGCGCCAACATGGTGCTGGCCTGCGGTGCTTCGCCCATTATGGCCGACGATGCCGCCGAGGTGGAGGACATCACAACGATCTGCGCCGGGCTGAACATCAACATCGGCACCTTGAACAGCCGCACCATCCAGTCTATGCTGCTGGCCGGAAAAAAAGCCAACGCGCTGGGGCATCCGGTGGTGCTGGACCCCGTGGGGGCAGGTGCTTCCGCCCTGCGCACCCAGACAGCCTTCCGCCTGCTGGAAGAAGTGAGGTTCACCGTGATCCGGGGCAATGTCTCGGAGGTCAAGACGCTGGCTTCCGGCGCAGGCACCACCAAGGGCGTGGACGCCGACGTGGCCGACAAGGTAACGGAAGAAAATCTGGACAGCGCGGTAGCCTTTGCCAAAGCCTTTGCGGCAAAGACCGGTGCGGTGACGGCTATTACCGGTGCCATTGACATTGTGGCCGACGGGGAAAAAGCCTACTGCATCCGCAACGGCCACCCCATGATGAGTGCCATCACCGGCACGGGGTGTCAGCTTTCGGCTCTGACGGCGGCTTTTGTAACGGCCAACCCCGACAGGCCGCTGGACGCCGCTGCTGCCGCCGTGTGCGCCATGGGCCTTGCGGGTGAGATCGCCCACAGCCGCCTGAGCGCGCTGGACGGCAATGCCACCTACCGCAATTATATCATCGATGCCATTT
>CAVDVT010000244.1:0-3396 GCA_963612415.1 bacterium
GATGTATGGGAAGCCTGCGTCTTTTTGCGTCGTGCGGCTCAAAGTGCCAGCGCATCTTCCACCACGTCCATCAGATGGACCGGGTCCAGCTGACAGGCGGTGCAAAGCTCGGCAAGGCGCGTGACCAGCGCAGGATCGATGGAAACATCAGAGATGAGCTGCAGTTTTCGGCGCCGGCCCTGGGAAGCGCAGAATGCGGCGATCCCGAACGATGTGTAAATGCCGATCTCCGGATCATGGAGCTGTTCCATGACGCAATGGTAGAAAAACACGATGCTCACCTGCTTTTTTGATTGGAATGAATCACCCCTTCTCTGATAAGAAAACCACAGCGGACCTGTAAAGCATGCAGATAGACGTCCGACGCATTTGGAAGAAAAAATCCTGCCTCCATACAGACCACGCCGTCTTGACAGGACGGTGGAATCTGGGTATTCTTTCTCCGGAATGATTTGACGAACATTATATAACATAACGGGCCGTTCAAAGTAAACATCCAAGTATTGCGGGATCGGCGGCGCATTTTGCACCGCCGGATGCTTTTTCCAGAAGCACAGTCTGTGCCGCCGGAAAACGGCCCGGAGAAGATCGCTTTGCGTCAGGGGGACAAACAGATGACAGACTATCGCATCCGGATCGGGGAAGCCATTGCCTTTGCGCGGAACTCTGTGGGCAAGTCGCAGCAGGAACTTGCAGACCTGCTGGGGCGGGACAAGCGGACGCTGCAAAAGTGGGAGAAAGGCGAGATCAAGATCTCGCTGGAGGATTTCTTTGCGGTGTTTGAGGCGCTGCGGCTGCCGGTGGGCCCTTATGCAAAATGGGTGCGCCACCCGGAGCTGTTCCCGCGCGGCATGGAGGATATCAAGCGGTTCAGCGCTGAAAACAAGCGGGCGGCGCTGGTGGATTACTATGCCCATCAGGCCGCACCTGTGGAGATCGAGCAGGAATATTATGTCCTGTTTGGCGACCATGGCAGCAACTACTACGGCATGCGCCAGCAGCGCATTGCCAACCTGCAGACGCCGCTGCGCGACCGCCGGCGCATCTGCGGCCAGATCATCGACAATTACAACGAAGCACGGGTCACCGGTACCCTGACCGATGCCGAAGGCCCGCAGCCCATCCTGCCGCTGCTTCAGGCCTGCTACGACGCCAGTGTGGAGAGCATCCGCGCGGGGCAGAACCGGTACAGCATTGGCAGCGTGGAAGATTATCTGAACAAAGCAGACGAAAAATAAGAAGGGTTTTAAGATTTGTTTAACTCTCCCACCCGGATCTGTGGTACAATCAAAGCAGAAAACGGGGAGGGGGAGTTTTTATGACCATTCAGGAGCGGCTCCGGCGTTCCAATTTCATTATGCTGGTGGTGCCAGTCGTCATTGCAGGGGTCCTGCTGGTGGCAGGACTGGGGGTGCTGCTGCTGTTGCTGCAGACAGTCTGGCTGCCCCGGCTGGGGCTGACCCTGCGCGACCTCCACGATCTGGGGGAGCAGGCGGAGAATGTGTTCTCCGGGCTGAAGCTGTTTCTGGTGCTGTATGCGGCGGTGGTCATTGTGGCGCTGCTGGCGGCAGTGGTATTCACCAACCTTTACCTGACCCGGGCGCTGTTTGCCCACATTGAAAAGCCGCTTTCCGTGCTGGTGGAAGGGGTGCAGCGCATTCAGGAAGGTGACCTGGACACCCCCATTGCCTATGCCGAGCCGGACGAGTTCCGCCCTGCCTGCGACGCAGTGGATGAGATGGCGGCGCGGCTGAAGGAATCGCTGACGCAGCAGCAGCGGGAACAGCAGAAAAAGCAGGAACTCATTGCGGGCCTTTCCCATGATCTGAAAACGCCGCTGACCGTGATCCGGGCCTATTCTGAGGCCCTGATGGAGGATGTGGCCACGGACGAGACCACCCGGCGGCATTATCTGGAAACGATCCGGACCCGCGAAAATGATCTGGAAGTGCTGGCCGACCAGCTGTTTGAGCAGGCCAGAGCGGGAAGCCGAGGTGCCCAATGAACGACCCGAAACAGATCCTGATCGTGGAAGATGACGCGGACATTGCGGCCATTGAGCGGGACTATCTGGAACTGAGCGGCTATGATGTGACCATTGCACCGGATGGTACCACCGGGCTGGATGCTGCCCTGCACCGGCCTTTTGATGCCGTTCTGCTGGATGTGATGCTGCCCGGCGTGGACGGCTTTACCATCTGCAAAAAGGTGCGGGCGGAAAAGGATATCCCCATCCTGATGGTAACGGCCCGCGGCGAAGATGTGGACAAGATCCGCGGGCTTGGCTTTGGGGCCGACGACTACATTGAAAAGCCGTTCTCGCCCAGCGTTCTGGTGGCGCGGGTCAAGGCGCATCTGGCCCAGTATGCCCGGTTGAAGCCGGGAGCGGGCGCCCCGCAGAAGATCACGGCCGGCCCGCTGACGGCAGACCCGGCAGCCCGCCGCATCACCAAAAACGGCACGGAACTCCCCCTCAAGAACAAGGAGTATGAGCTGCTGCTGTTCCTCATGCGGCACCCGGAGCAGGTGTTCAGCCGGGAAGACCTGTACGAGATGATCTGGGGGCTGGAATCCATGGGCGACAACATCACCGTGGCGGTCCACATCAACCGCCTGCGGGAGAAGGTGGAGGAAGACCCCGCCCAGCCCAGACTCCTGCAGACGGTGTGGGGCGTGGGCTACCGGCTCCATGTTGTTTAAGACCGTTTAAGCTTTGTTTAACTTTGAAAAAACCTCTGGTTAAAGAACTGCGGTAAACTCAAAGCAGTGACCAAAATGTTTGACTGGGAGGTTTTTTCAATGATCCTGACTGCATTTCATGGGTTCTGCATGGCACTGGCCGACAGTGTCCCCGGCGTGTCCGGCGGAACCATTGCCTTTATCCTTGGTTTTTATGAGCGTTTTCTGGACGCACTGCATGACCTGTTCCAGAGCAATGGTGCAAAACGGAAGGAAGCGTGCATCTATCTGCTCAAGCTGGGCGTGGGCTGGGCCATTGGCATGGTGAGCTGCGTGGTGCTGCTGTCCAACCTGTTTGAACAGAACATCTATTTTATGAGTTCGCTCTTTCTGGGGCTGACGGTCTGCTCCATCCCCTTTGTGGCGGTGGCAGAGCAGGATGCCCTGAAAGACCTGCGCAGCGGGTGGTTCCTGCTGCTGGGGGCCGCGGTCGTGGTGGGGCTGACGCTGCTCCGCACCCACACCGCCGGGCTGGGAGAGATCCACTACGCCCAGCTTCAGCCGCTGCAGTTTGTCTACCTGTTCCTTTCCGGTGCGGTAGCCATTACGGCCATGGTGCTGCCGGGCATCTCCGGTTCCTCCATCCTGCTCATTGCAGGCGTGTACCTGCCCACGGTGCAGGCGGTCCACAGCCTGCTGAAACTGGATCTTGCCGTG
>CAVDVT010000245.1:0-3392 GCA_963612415.1 bacterium
GTGTACACCATGCCGTCACCGGCACAGCTGCCGCACAGGGTGCCCGGCGCCACGGCCAGCGCCTGCCCGGGGCCAAGGGGCAGCTGCCGCCCCTGCGGCCCCAGCAGAAAGCTGCCATTGCCCTCCGCCCCCAGATACAGGGTGGTGCAGTCGTAGCTTTCCGGGGTAATGGTGGTGCCTGCCCCCAGCGAGAACCAGGTGACCGGGACGCTGCTGCCCAGGTTTGCCGGGCGCGACACCGTCATGCCCGGCCGGATGGGGCGCATCTGGCTGACGGTAAAGGGGAGATGCTGCATAGCTTTCACCTTTCTTTGTTTGTGTCTCCACCCTCAGTATACCCGCTCCAGCGTCCAAAGTCTGTGGTTATAACAACGGAAGGGTTGAAAATTTTATCTTTTTTTCAGATTTTTCTCCCAAAACCTGCCAAAGCTCTTGACAGAAAAATGTTTTTTGGGATAAACTATACTTGTGAAATTGTTTCGTTGGATACAACAGGGTAAATTTTGAAGAAAATTCTCAACTTGGAGAGGTTTGGTAAACCATGTCGATCGCTTTGAATCCCATCAATGAACAGGCGTTCCAGCGCGCAGCCCATGCGCTGGAAACGCAGAACAAGGCCGCCATCTTCCACCCCACCGGCACCGGCAAAAGCTGCATTGCCTGGAACGTGGTGGCTGCCCGGCCGGAGGTCGTTTTTTTCTGGGTGGTAGCCGGGGCCGAGCGGCTGGCCCTGCGGCAGGCAGAGCTTTGCCGCTACAACGGCGGCACCCTGCCCGCCAATGTGCGGTTCTGCGACTGTGAAAAGCTGGCCCTTGCCACCCCGGAACAGTGGGTGCGGCTGGGCGAGCAGCGCCCGGGCTGCATCATTCTGGACTGCTACCATGAGCTGAGCGCCGTGTGCTGGGCACAGTCGGTGCAGCGGCTGCTGCGCCTGTGCCCCCAGGCCAAGGTGCTGGGGCTGGGGGTGCCAAACGGCAACCCGCCCTGCCGCGCCGCAGAGGAACTGTTTGCCGACTGCATCGTTTCCAACATCCCGGTGCCCCGGGCCATGGCGGAGGGCATTCTGCCGGTGCCTGCGTCCTACGCCGCCCTGCTCTGGCCCAAAGAGCCGGAGATGGAGCTGCTGCGGGCCCGCATCAAGAACCTGTGCATGCCCAAAAAGAGCAACCTGCTCCGCTCCCAGTACGAGGAGCTGAACTGGTCCATGCGGCAGGTGGAGAACCCCGCCGTGCTGCTGCCCCGGTTCCTGCCCGACCACAGCGGCCGGTATCTGGTGCTGTTTGAAACCGAGGACTACCGCAGCGCTGTGCGCGAGGAGCTGGAACAGCTGCTGCTCACCACCAACCCCGCCATCCACTTCTACCGGGCCGACCACGCCTGCTTTGCCGACTCAACGGCTGTGGAAGCCTTCCTCACCGACGACTCCCCCGCCCCCAAGTGCCTGCTCTGCGTCAACGGCCCCGGGGTGCAGCAGGAGCTGGCGGGCCTGTCCGGCGCCATTCTGGTGCGGCAGACCGCCCAGCTGGGCACCTTCAAGCAGATGCTCTGCCGTGCGCTGGCCGCTGCCGGGCTGCGCAGCATCCCGGTGGTAGACCTTGTGGGGCAGTTTGAGGGGCTGGGCAATGGCCGCACCCTGCAGCACGACTGCACCGAGGCCATGACCAAGGCGGGCAGCACCACCCCGGGCTTCCGGCAGGAGCGCCCCATGCAGCAGACCTACCGCGTTTACACCCACCTGCGCCGGGACATGGAGAACCGCTGGGAGGTGCTGTATCAGGCAGCGGCCAGGGCTGCCGCCGCCGAGGGCACGCTGGAGCTGCCCCGGGCCTACCTGTGCGACAACGAGCCGGTGGGCAAATGGCTGGAGATCCAGCGCCAGGTGCAGGCCGGGCAGCGCCCGGGCCGCCTGACCACCGAGCAGGCCGCCAAGCTGGAAAAGATCGGCATCCGCTGGAACCACCGGCTGGAAGCCGCCTGGGAAAAGGGCCTTGCCGCCGCCCAGAAATACCGCAGCGACCACGGCGACCTGCTGGTGCCGGTGCGCTACCGCGACCGGAACGGCTTTGGTCTGGGCGAGTGGATCGTGTACAACCGCCAGCGCTACCTCAGCGGCAACCTGACCCAGAGCCGCATCGAGCGGCTGGAAGCCCTGGGCATGGTGTGGAACACCTCCAGCGACCAGTGGGAGCTGAACTACACCGCCGCCGCCCAGTATTATCTGGAACACGGCGATCTGGAGGTGCCCATCCGGTACGAGACTTCTTCCGGCTTTGCGCTGGGCGTCTGGCTGGGCGCGCAGCGGGCCGCTTACAAGGCCGGTGAGCTGACCCAGAGCCAGACCGACCGGCTGAACGCCCTGGGCATCGACTGGACCAACCGCAACGACCGCAAGTGGATGTCCCTGTATGAGCTGGCCGTGGCTTACTACAAGCAGCACGGCAACCTGAACATCCCCTCGGAGTACGTGACCCCGGACGGCGTGCTGCTGGGCAAGTGGATCGCCCGCCAGCGCTACGCCAACCTGAACCCCGACCGTTCCAGCGCCCGGGTGACCCCCGAGCGCAAGGCCCTGCTGGACCAGATCGGGATGGTGTGGGACAAGCACGACCCCTGGCAGGAGCGGTATGAGCTTGCCGTGGCCTACAAGGCCAAGCACGGCGACCTGAACGTTCCCGCCTCCTACCGCACCGAGGATGCCGTCTGGCTGGGCACCTGGGTGGCCCGCCAGCGCCTTGCCATGAGCAACGGCGGCGCCGGCCTGCCCGTGGCGCGGCGCAAAATGCTGCGCACCCTGTTCAAGGGCGAGGGCCGCCACTCCCCCGCCGATGCCGACCGCGGCACCGTGCGCGAGGCCAACTGGGAGCGGAACTTCCGCAGCGCCAGCCGCTACGCCAAGTCCCACAAGCACCTGCTGGTGCCCGCCAGCTATGTGGACGCCGACGGCGTGCGTCTGGGCGTGTGGATCTCCAACCTCCGCGCGGCCCGCAAGAACCGCCCGAACTCCTATCAGGTCAGCCCCTCCCATGTCAAAAAGCTGAACAGCATCGGCATGGTGTGGGACGCCCGCGACGCCAAGTGGCTGGCCGCTTACCAGCTGGCGGCAGACTACTACGCCGCCCACGGCGACCTGCGCCCGAGCGCCAACTACAAGAACGAGGCCGACGGCTTCTGCCTGGGCGACTGGGTGCGCCGCATGCGCGAGTGGAACGCCACCAACGACCGCAAGCTCACCCCTGAGCGCCGCGCCCTGCTCGACCGCATCGGGATGGAGTGGGAGGACTAAACCACAAACAAAAAATGGAGTGTGACACAACATCACACTCCATTTATTTTTTGCTTACAGCGCATCCAGTTCCGTCTGCAGCTGCGCCAGCGCCTTGCGGATGGGCAGA
>CAVDVT010000246.1:0-3377 GCA_963612415.1 bacterium
GGCCCGGGCCGCCAGCATCTTGACCGCTTCCGTATAATCGATGCTGTTGATCTTCCGGGCAAAGGAGATGGCGTCGCCGCCGGCACCGCAGCCAAAGCAGTAAAAGCTCTGGGTGTCCGGGTAGACGTAGAACGAGGGCGTCTTTTCACTGTGGAAAGGGCACAGGCCGCCGTACAGCCGCCCCTTCCGCTTGAGCTGAACATAGCTGCCCACCAGATCCACAATGTCGGTGCGGCGGTTCAGTTCTTCAATATATTCGTGTGGGATCATCTTGGTATTCCGTTGCTCCTTTATAACACATGCCACTTGCGGGGCACAAAGACATCCTCAAAGGTGCGGATGGCAAATTCATCGCTCATGCCGCTGATATAGTCGGTCACGGCGCGGTCTCTGCCCTCCTGATAAGCCAGCTGCAGGTAGAAGTTGGACATCTGCTCGATGTGGGTCAGGTAATACTCATACAGCTCGGTCAGGACTTTTTCCACCTTTTTCTCCTCCCGCTTGGCGCTGCGGTCGATGTAGACAGTGCGGTACATAAAGTCTTTCAGTTCCAGAAACGCTTCATTTTCCTCCGCGCCCACCTGCACGTCCCGCTCGCTGTTCTGCAGGATGCTGTTGATCATGGTGGTGATCCGGGCCGATTTGGTCTCGCCCAGCACAGCCGTACACTCTTTGGGCAGGGTAGCCGGGTCCAGCACACCGGCCCGCACCGCGTCCTCGATGTCGTGGTTCACAAAGGCGATCTGATCCGCCATCCGGACGATGCGCCCTTCCGGGGTAGCCGCCCAGGTGCCCTTGGTGTGGGTCACGATGCCGTTGCGCACTTCCCAGGTCAGGTTCAGGCCCTTTCCGTCCTTTTCCAGCTTATCCACCACCCGCAGGCTCTGCATATAGTGCTTGAAGCCTTCCGGGCAGAGTTTGTCCAGTGCGCTCTCCCCCGCGTGGCCAAAGGGCGTGTGCCCCAGGTCATGGGCCAGGCTGATGGCCTCGGTCAGGTCCTCGTTCAACCGCAGGGCCCGGGCAATGGTGCGGGCGATCTGCGCCACCTCCAGCGTGTGGGTGAGCCGGGTGCGGTACAGATCCCCCTCCGGCGAGAGAAAGACCTGTGTTTTCTGCTTGAGCCGCCGGAACGCCTTGCAGTGGATCACCCGGTCACGGTCGCGCTGGAACACCGGGCGGATGGGGTCCTGCGGCTCCGGCCGCGCCCGGCCCCGGCTTGCATCGCTGAACGTTGCCCACGGGGCAAGGGTCAGCCGCTCGATCTCCTCTGTGCGCTGTCGTACATCCATCCGGAATCCCTCACTTTCGTTTCCCTTCTCTCCCCCTCTCCTTTCTGCGCGGCCGATCCCGTGCCGCGTCTGCGGCAAGTATAGCACACCCGCTCTGTCGAAGGGGAAAGAATTATCAAAACGGTGCGTAAAAAGGTTTCGACACGCTGACCTGCGCACCGCCGCGGGTCAGCTCCCGCAGCTGTTCCAGCAGCGGCGGCTCTGTTCCCTCCGGCATCTGCCAGCGCAGGGTCACGCGGTCCGTGAACTGGGGGTCTGCCAGCTTGGCGCCCGCCGCGTTGATGAGCAGGGCCGCGCGCTCATAGAGCGAGTAATCCACCGTCACTTCCAGCTCCACCACACTGCGCACCGTGACCACCTCGGCAGCTTCCAGCGCCCTTGCCGTGGCCGTGGTGTAGGCCCGCACAAGGCCGCCGGTGCCCAGCAGCACCCCGCCGAAGTACCGGGTGACCACCACGATCAGATCGGTTAGGCCGCTGTGCTGCAGCACCTCCAGTGCCGGGGTCCCTGCCGTTTTGGCCGGTTCGCCGTCGTCCGAGTAGCGCTCCCGGTTGCCCTCCCGCAGGCGGTAAGCATACACGTTATGCCGCGCCGTGCGGTTGGCCGCCCGCACCTGTTCCAGAAAGGCCACCGCCTTTTCCTCGCTGTCTGCAAAGGAGAGCTGCGCAATAAAGCGGCTTTTCTTTTCTTCGTATTCTCCGGTGGCCGTGCCCCGGATGGTGCGGTAATCTTCCACGCTGGTTCCTCCTGCTTTTATGATACCCAAAGTATAGCATAAATCCCGGCAAAGAAAAAGCCCGACAGCGGAGGGAAGACCACTGTCGGGTATTTTTCTGGATTTGTTTATTTCTTACTCACTCTGTTTAGGAGTTTAACATTCAAAGTCTGGTTCGCTTACTTTGCGAAGATCTGGACCCAGTTGTGGCCCCACTGAGAATTGGTATCGAAGTTGTAGCCCAGAGCCATGTACTTTGCGGCGGGGTCCATGATGTTGACGCGGTGGCCTTCGGAGTTCATCCAGTCGTTGACGACTTCTTCAGGAGTGACTTCGCCCCAGGCGGCATTCTCGCCGGTAGCGGTATCGTCCACGCCGTACTCTTTCAGAACGGTGAAGCAGTTGGTGCCATCGGGACGGGTGTGGGAAGCGACCTTGCCAACTTCCACAGCGCGCTCATTGGCAGCTGCGGTCAGCTCTGCATCGCCCAGAGCAACGGGTGCCAGACCAGCCTTTGCACGCTCGGCGTTGACCAGATCCAGGACTTCCTGTGCAAACTGGCTGTCGCTGGTGCCGCGGGCGTAGGTGAAGATCATGACCCAGTAGTTACCGTACTCGCCGCCCTCGTAGTAACCGATGCCCACGGTAGTGGCTTCCTTGCTCAGCATACGGCTCTTGAAGAAGGAGTAGCTGTTCCAGTTTGCAACCACATCAGCGGCATCCTCAACGGCTGCGCAGTAGTTCTCGCCCACGGTGATGTCGTTCACACCGTACTCGGGGAGGATGGTGTACTCACGGCTGCCGTTGGGACGGTTGTAGGAGTAGTTAACGGTGAGTTCTTCGGCGCGGGCCTGAGCGGCGGCGTTCAGCTCGCTGCTGCCCATGGTCAGAGGAGCCACACCAGCCTGTGCGCGCTCTGCGTTGACGAGCTGGAGCAGCTCATCGGCCTTGGAAGCGGCGTGTGCAGGCATGGCCAGAACGAACATCAGGCACAGGAGTGCTGCACAGAAGACCAGGTTCTTCAGGACTTTCATCGAAGCGTTACGCATGGTGTTTACCTCTTTTTGTGTGAACCCATGAAAAAAGGTGTCGATCTGCTGGTATGCTCGGCAAATCGACACCTGATACTTCAGATGAAGGTCACTCAAGATCCAATCTCCGTTCGGAGACCCTCAGATCAAGAGAAGCAACTGGCTGCCATTTTACAGGCCCTATAGCTTTGCGTCACAGCCTTTCGACTGCTTTGCCGAGGATATTCAGTTTTACGGTCCCTTTTCTCGTTTGGGAGAAATCTTAGAAATAAAAAAGGTGTTGTTTTGCGATATACTCAGCAAAACAACACCTGATAGTTCAGATGAAAGTCGCTCAAGATC
>CAVDVT010000247.1:0-3364 GCA_963612415.1 bacterium
GGGTACTCAGCACCTCGCCCAGACCCTGAGGCACCACTTCCGACTCCGCTGCCTCCGCCAGAACGATGTTCTGGGGGAACACGAAGCTGGTGATCGCTGCAATGGCCGCCGCCAGGAAGGTGGTGAGCATATACAGCCAGATGACCGTGCCGAACCGGCGGTCCAGTCTGGACGAGCCCTGTGCCAGAGCGCTTGCCACAATGACAAACACCAGCACCGGGGCAATGCCCTTCAGAGCGCCCACGAACAGGTTGCCAAACTCAGCAACCCAGCCCGCACCGGGCACCGCCAGCGCCAGCACCGCGCCGACCACAAGGCCGATGACGATGCGCAGGATCAGGCTGGTGGCGTTGTACTTTGCCGCAACAGCTTTCAACGTCTTCATAACTTTTCGACTCCTCTACCCATTATTGTGCGCCCATTGCGCACACTCTTTCCCATTCCTCTACGTGGAACAGGTACGATTATAGCCGTTTTGAGCCAAAAAGTCAAAGATTTCAGCCCGTTTTTCGGATTTTCATCTCAGGCAGGCGGAACACGAAGTTTTTTCACTGTATTTGCATTGCGTACAGATGCGCAAAAAAGAAACCGCACCCCGTGTGTTTCGGGGTGCGGTGGTTCCGCATTTTAATCCAGATAGGACACTTTGCCGGGCACAAAGCCTGCAATGCCCATGCCGGGCGCATCGGAGACGGTGATGTTCTTTTCGCGGAACACGGCACCGCCAAGGATATGATCTTCGCTGCACAGCACCGGGCCGTCCAGATCGATCTTGGTGATGATCTTTTTGGCGCAGGCCAGCTCCACAGCTGCGTTGACCGAGATCTTGGCCTCCAGCATGCAGCCGATCATGCACTCCACGCCGTACACCTCTGCCGCCGCCGCAATGCGCAGGGCATTGGTGATGCCGCCGCACTTCATCAGCTTGATGTTCACCAGATCTGCTGCGCCGGTCTGCATGATCTTCAGGGCATCCGCCGGGCTGAACACGCTCTCGTCGGCCAGCACCGGCACATCGGCATGGCGGGTGACATACTGCATTCCTTCCAGATCCGCAGCGGGCACGGGCTGTTCCACAAACTCGATGTCCAGCCCCTTGTTCTGCATCTGGTTCAGGATGCGCACCGCCTGCTTGGCATTCCAGGCCTGGTTGGCATCGATGCGCAGTTTCACATCCCTGCCCACTGCTTCGCGCACGGCGGCAAGGCGGGCCACATCCAGCTCCGGGTCAATGCCCACTTTGACCTTCAGGCAGTCGTATCCGCGGGCAATGGCCGTGCGGGCATCCCGGGCCATTTCTTCCGGCGGGTTGACGCTGATGGTGATGTCGGTAACGATATTCTGCCGGGCGCCGCCCAGCATCCGGTAGACCGGGGCACCGTACTTCTGGCCCAGCAGGTCCCACAGGGCCATATCCACAGCCGCCTTGGCGCTGGTGTTATGCACCAGCGCCTTCTGCACGGCGGCGGTCAGGTCTTCAAACTCGTCCAGATCGCGGCCCAGAATGGCCGGGGCGATGTGATCCCGGATGGCGCCCAGAATGGCACCGGTGGTGTCGCCGGTGATGACGCCGGTGGGGGGCGCTTCGCCATAGCCCACTGCACCGGTATCGGTATGCAGCTCCACGATAACGTCTTCCACGCTGTTCACGGTGCGCAGTGCCGTTTTGAACGGCACCCGCAGCGGGGTAGAAATGCGGCCCAGCCGCACCTGTGTGATCTTCATGCTCCCGTCCTCCTCTTATTCCAGCGGCAGGTTTGCCAGCCTGACAATGGCCTGCGCAAGGATCTGGGCGTTCTGTACCAGCCGCTCCAGATCCACAAATTCATCCGGCTGATGCTCCGTGACCGGGTCACCGTCGAACAGGGGGCCAAAGGCCACCGTGTTGGGCAGCACCTTGGCATAGGTGCCGCCGCCAATGCACTTGGGCGGCGCATTGTCGCCGGTGGCGTCCCGGTAAACCCCCAGCAGGGCGCTGACCAGCGGAGCCTCAGCAGGGTAGTAGAGCTTCATTTTATGCACACTGCCATCCAGCTTCCAGCCTGCGGCCTCAAAAGCGGCGCGCACGGCGGGCTGGCAGTCGTCTGCCGTTTTGGTCACCGGATAGCGGTAGTTCAGCTTGACCCACAGGTGGTTTGCATCACCCTCCACAAGGCCCCAGTTGCAGCTCATGGGGCCGGAAAGGTCATCTTCCAGCCGGAAGCCCAGCAGCTGCTCGCCGTAGGGGTCCATGCCCAGTTTTTCGGCCAGGAAATGCACGGCCTTCCGGGCATCCCCCTCCAGCGGCAGGCGGTCGAGGTAAAGCATCAGCCGCCCGATGGCATTTTCACCCTTTTCCGGGTGGCTGCCGTGGGCCGAAACGCCCTCAGCTTCCACTTTCCACCCACCGGGCAGGGCCGTGCAGGTGATGTGTTCCGCTGCAGGCAGGGTGACCCCCGCCGGGGCGGTCAATTCTGCGCAGGCATAATCCGGCACCACATTGCCGGCCACACCGCCTTTGACAGCCTTCAGCTGCCAGGCCCCGGTCTGGTGCAGCTCCACAGCATAGCTCTCGTTCAGGATGCCCTTTTCGCCATTGATCAGCGGGTACTCGCCATCCGGCGTAAAGCCCAGCACCGGGATCTCTCCGCCGTGTTCCCGGTAGTAGAAAACATCCCGGTCGTTGGTCTCCTCATTCAGGCCGAACAGCAGCCGGACGCGGCGGTTCAGGGGGATGCCCAGATCCCGGATGGCCTTCAGCGCAAACAGGCTGGCCACCACCGGGCCCTTGTCATCAATGGCGCCCCGGCCATACAGTTTTCCATCCGCGATCTCGGCGGCATAGGGCGGGTGGTGCCAGCCCTCGCCCTCGGGCACCACATCCAGATGCCCCAGCACCGCCACCATCTCGTCGCCGGAGCCGATCTCGCACCAGCCGATGTACCGGTCAAGGTCGGTGGTCTCAAAGCCCAGCTCCTTGCACAGGGCCAGCGCTTCGGCGTAGCAGGCATCCACCTCGGCGCCAAAGGGCTTGCCCGGCAGGGCCTCGGCCTCCACGCTGCGCATCCGCACCAGCCGCTGCAAAGCAGCCACCATCTGGGGCCGCAGTGCCGCCACCGCTTCGTTCAGTTTCTGATCCATACGTTCCACCCCTTTTGTGATCTGATCTACAATTTGTATTATAGAACGATTGGCGCATGACGACAAGACCCCAAAATCCATGGATGTAAAACAGATAAGCCCCCCAGCGCTTCTTACGATGCACCGAAGGGCCTTATTCTCTAATTGTGCTTTGTCAAATTCTCTGTTATACTGTAATTGTCGGCCTTCCGACTCCATTTTCATGGGGAAGGAGGTGATAACCTATGGATC
The DNA here is from genome assembly GCA_963612415.1 of bacterium. Taxonomy (GTDB): domain Bacteria; phylum Bacillota; class Clostridia; order Oscillospirales; family Ruminococcaceae; genus Faecalibacterium. The sequence continues at coordinate 3,352 of CAVDVT010000247.1, forward strand.
AGCTGTTCTCGTT
>CAVDVT010000248.1:0-3362 GCA_963612415.1 bacterium
GATCAATGGTGTTCATGCCCGCCGTGCGGGTGGACACCGACTGGAACAGCGATGCCATCACCTTGCCCGGCACACTGAGCATCCCCATGCTCTTGGGGTTGTTCCACTCCATCAGGCCAATGAGGACGGCTCCACCCACCCAGAGGATGGCCGAGAAGATCAGCACCACCCTGGCGTGGAGGGACAGGCGGCGCTTTTTGCGCCACTCGCCCAGCTCCACCCAGACCATAAAGCCCAGACCGCCCGCCATGATGAGGAACATGATGACGGCCTGCACATAATAATTGCTGACGTAGGGCACCAGCGAGGAATACTGCCCGAACCGGCCAAACAGGTCAAAGCCCGCGTTGCAGAAGGCCGAAATGGCCGTGAACACGCTGATCCACACGCCCTCCAGCCCGAACTGGGGCACAAAGGCAATCGCCAGCAGCACCATGCCGATGACCTCAAAGGTCATGGCCAGCCGGATGACGATCTTCAGCACATCGGTGGCCTGGGCGTAGCCGCTGGCCGAAACGCTTTCGCCCAGCAGCCGCAGGTCTTTGAAGCCCATCCGCCGCTTGGCGGCCAGCGCAAAAAAGCTGGTCAGGGTCACCAACCCCAGGCCGCCCACCTGGATCAGCAGCAGGATCACCGCCTGCCCAAAAGGCGTGAACTGCGTCCAGGTGTCCCGCACGATCAGGCCCGTCACGCAGGTGGCGCTGGTGGCCGTGAACATGGCGTCCACCACCCCCAGCCGCCCGCTGCGGCTGGAAATGGGCAGCGTCAGCAGCAGCGTTCCCAGCGCGATCAGCAGCACAAAGCTGACGCAGATCACCTGCGTTGCGCTGCTTCCCACCAGCCAGCCGCCCCGGCGCGGCGCTCTCTTTTTCCGTTTCTTCCCCATGGTCGCTCCTTCTCTGCCCCGGCCGCTTTGCCGCCGCCCGGGCCGATGTTCTGTGTGTCCGCGTTCCCCGCAGACGCCTTTCTTATAGGATACACCTTTTTTCTTTCCGGTTCAACTTGATTTTGCACGCCGCTTGCTGTATTATAATAAGGTATCCGTCTTCATAGCTCAGCTGGATAGAGCGTTCGCCTCCTAAGCGAAAGGCCGGCGGTTCGAATCCGCCTGAGGACATACACTAAAAAAGGCAGCAAGCCGGATATCCGGTCTGCTGCTTTTTTGTTTTCTGCACCACCATCTTCCCCGAAAGGAGGCCTTCCCATGCCCACTGCAAACCACACTACCCTGACGCCGGACACGCCGGTGCGCTACCTGAAGGGCGTGGGCCCCAAAACGGCTGAGCGGTTCGAGAAGCTGGGCATCGTGACGCTGGCTGACCTGCTCTGCCACTACCCCCGCCGGTATATCGATTTTTCCCGTCCCTACTCCATTGCCGAGGCCCCACTGGACACCGAGTGCGTGGTCAAGGCCGAGGTGTTTGCCAAGCCCGCCGGACGCATCCTGCCGGGCGGGCGGCGGATGGAGCGGATCACGGCCGGGGACGACGTTTCCAGCCTGGAGATCACCTGGTTCAACAACCCCTATGCCGCCCAGAAGCTGGAACTGGGGCAGGAATACTATTTTGAGGGCATCGTAACGGGGGGGATGCTCCGCCGTCAGATGGTCAACCCGCAGGTGCGCACCGCGGCGCAGATCACCGCCGCGCCCTTTGAGGCCGTTTACCCCCAGACCGAGGGGCTTTCCAGCACGGTCATTGCCAAGTGCATCCGGCAGCTGCTGCCCCACGCGGAGCTGCTACCCGACCCGCTGCCCCCGGAGATGCTGCACAAATACCGCCTGCTGCCCAAGGCCGACGCCGTGCGGGCCATCCACTGCCCCGCCACGGAGGACGAGGCCTTTGCGGCCCGGCGCCGGCTCATCTACGAGGAGCTGCTGGTGCTGCAGCTGGGCATTGGCCGGATGAAGAACCGGGGAAGCGCTGCCACCGGCGCGCCCATGCAGCGGCTGGACCCGGCCCCTTTCTGGGCCGCGCTGCCCTTTGCCCCCACCGGGGCACAGCGCCGGGCCGTGGACGAGATCTTAGACGATATGGCGGGCGAAACTTCCATGAACCGCCTGCTGCAGGGCGACGTGGGCAGCGGCAAGACGCTGGTGGCCGCTGCCGCCATCTGGGCCTGCATCCGCAGCGGCTATCAGGCCGCGCTGCTGGCCCCCACGGAAATTCTGGCCGCCCAGCACGCCGAGAACCTGAACCGGATGCTGGCCCCCTTCGGGATGCGGGTGGCCCTGCTGACCGGCGGCATGAAAGCCGCCGCCCGGCGCACCACGCTGGCCGCCATCCGCAGCGACGAGGCCGACCTTGTGGTGGGCACCCACGCCATCCTCAGCGAGGGCGTGGAGTTTGCCCGGCTGGGCCTTGCCGTGGTGGACGAGCAGCACCGCTTTGGGGTGCGCCAGCGGGGCATGCTGGCCGAAAAAGCCGCCAACCCCCACCTGCTGGTCATGAGCGCCACCCCCATTCCCCGCACACTGGGCCTGCTCATTTACGGCGACCTGGACATCTCCATCCTCGACGAGCTGCCCCCCGGCCGCAAACCGGTCAAGACCCGGTGCATCACCGGCAAAAAGCGGCGCGACCTCTACGGCTTCCTTGACCGGGAGATCGACGCCGGGCGGCAGGTGTACATCGTCTGCCCCGCCATCGAGGACACCCCCGACGGCGGCCTGAACGCCGTGAAAAGCTACTACGAGGATATTGCCAAGGCCCTGCTGCCCGACCGCCGCGTGGGCCTGATGCACGGCAAGCTCAAACCCAAAGAAAAGGCCGCTGTCATGGACGATTTCAAGGCCGGGCGGCTGGACGCGCTGGTGTCCACCACCGTCATCGAGGTGGGCGTGGACGTGCCCAACGCCACGGTCATGGTCATTGAGAACGCCGAGCGCTACGGCCTGAGCGCCCTGCACCAGCTGCGGGGCCGGGTGGGCCGCGGCGCCGCCGAGAGCTGGTGCTTCCTTGTCAGCGACAACACCGCCGAGAGCGTCCAGAAGCGGCTGAAGTTCCTCTGCTCCACCGCCGACGGCTTTGCCGTGGCCCAGTTCGACCTGGAGACCCGTGGCCCCGGCGATTTCTTTGGCAGCCGCCAGCACGGCCTGCCCACCCTCCAGATCGCCGACCTGATGAACGACACCCGCACCCTCCATGCCGCGCAGGCCGAGGCCGCCGCCCTCCTTGCCGCCGACCCCCTGCTCGCCGCCCCGGAACACGCTCTGCTTGCCGCCCAGGTGGAGCAGATGTTCGATAAGGCCGGCGCCATGAACTGACTTCCTGCTCCAAAAGCAAAACCACCGCCCCGCGCACAGCAATGCGCGAAAGGCGGTGGTTTTTGTTTGCATTTTTCTCAGCATTATGGTATGCTGT
>CAVDVT010000249.1:0-3359 GCA_963612415.1 bacterium
GTGTAGCCCTTGGTGATGTAGCCCTGAATGACACTGGAAGCATCGACCATAGCCTGATCGACGATCAGCCAGCTATAACTTCCCGGCTGTGCGATTTCGGCGGCAGAAACCACGTCACGCGTGCCGACTTCATCGATGAAACGCTCACCATTGGCGTTGACAAGGATAGCACCATCACCGCGCAGACCCTCGGTGATGAGGGCAGCGGTGTTGGCTTCGACGGTGGGGTGAATCTGAATCTGATCCATGTCCACGGTGCCAGCACCAATGGCAGTTGCCATCTCAATGCCCTGACCCTGTGCGCCTGCGGCGTTGGTAGTCATAAAGCCTGCCAGTTCGGGCTTGTACTGAGTAACCATATCAAGGTTTGCGCCGAAACCGCCAGTAGCCAGAATCACGCTCTTGGCGTTGACTACAACGGTATTTCCATCTTTGTCCGTGCCGGAAACGCCCACGGCTGCACCGTTGGCATCGGTGAGGATAGTGTCAACAGTCGTATTCAGCACGATGTCAATGCCGCGCTTTTCGCAGTTCTTCTCCATCAGGGGAATCAGGTAAGCACCAACAGAAACGACTTTGCCCTCCTCGTTGGTGGGGCGGTGGATACGCTTGACGGATGCGCCGCCAAAGCTGGAAACATTGTGCAGGGACATTCCGTTTTCATCCAGCCAGTCGATTGCTTCGGCAGTGCCTTCGCAGAGGGTCTTGACCAGTTCCGGGTCATTGATGCCCTTGCCGCCCACCATGGTGTCAAGTTCCATCAGCTCCACGCTGTCAAAGTAGCCTGTGGGGTTGGCCTGATATGCTGCCCACTGCTCGGAGACCGTTTTGGCCAGTGCGGTGATGGTCTCATTGTCGGCGTAGTTGTCGGCAGCGGACTTCAGCATCTTCTCAACACCGGCCGCTTCGTCAAACTCGTTCTCGTCCTGATAAACCGTCTTGGCTGCGTTCATACCGCCGGTAGCGCGAACCGAGTTGCCGCCCACCATGGCCTGACTTTCAAGGATGATGACTTTCTGACCTGTATCGGCAGCGGTCATAGCGGCGGTCATGCCTGCGCCGCCTGCACCGATCACAACGACATCGGCATCATAGCTGACGGTCTCGCCGTTGGCGGTCTTGTTTGCCTTTGCCATGTAGTCCTCCGGGTTCAGACCTGCATCGGTCAGCGCAGCCTTTGCCGCTTCGATAAACGCATTGGAAGTGATGGTCGCACCGCTGATGCTGTCGAGGTTGATGGTGTTGCCCTCCACAACTTCGCCGGGGAACTGTTCAATGACCACCGAGCCGATGCCGGGGGTCTCATTATCGCCGGTGGCGGTGCAGTTGGTGATGACGTTATCGGTCAGGGTCAGGGTGACGGACACATCGCCGCCCATACCTTTGGCCGTGCCGGTATAGCTGCCGGACACACCGCCGCCTGCGGTGGTGCTGGTGGATGAACTGCCGCCACAGGCGGTCAGGAACATGGCACCGGCCAGAAGCAGCGAAGCCAGAACTTGTTTTTTCTTTTTCATGGTTCCTTCTCCTTTTGTTGGAATTCAGTTGTTTCACGGTCCTTTTTTGCAAAAGCATCCGGGATGGTTTGATGATAGCAGATAAACAGAAGTTTCACAATCTTTAGAAAGTAAAGAAAATATTTTCTCGTGATGCCACAAGACCCGTACCCACCGGGAAGAAGGTCCGGTATCGGGTACGGGTCCCATGGGTTTAGAATAGGAGAAACGCAGACTGTCAGCGCGGAGGGAATATCAAAGGATGCGGATGAGGAAGCTGGATACGATCAGCACACAGGCGCCGCCAAGACGGGTAGCCATCTGTGCAAAGGGGATCAGGCCCATCCGGTCTGCGGCAGAGAGGACCGCGATATTGCCGGTGCCGCCCATGGAGTTGGTGCAGAGACCGGCGGTGATGGCGGATTCCACCGGGTAGAACCCCACCAGTTTGCCCAGCAGGGCCGCGCAGACCGCCACCGTCAGAATGATGGACACACAGATGAGCAGGTAGCGCGGCGTAATGGCGGCGGCAAGCACCTTCAGGTCCAGCATGGCAATGCCGATGCCCGCCAGCAGCGCATTGGTCAGGTTCTTCATCACGAACTGGCTCCACTGCACAGCGCACTGCTCGTACTGTTCCGGCACAAGGCCGAAAATCTTACAAAGCACCACCAGAATAATCATGAACGCATAGGCGTGGATGCTGGGGAACAATTTGCTCACCAGAGAACCAAGGGTGAAAAAGGCCATTGCCATCAACAGGCCGGCACCCATTTTAATGAGGTCGAGCTGTGCCGGTGCAGCTTTCTTGTCATCGCCCATGTCCATCAGCTTACCGTGACCGTTCCACTGGGGAACGCTGTCCCCCAGCTTGGCGATGAGCGCGGCGCAGATGATGGCCAGCACATTGCCGATGGTGGAAGCGGGGATCATCTGTGAAACGATCTGCGCCTTGTCCAGACCAGTGGCATCGGCATAGATGCCGGACAGGGGCACCACACCGGCACCCATGCCGCCGCTCATCATGGGCATGGCAATGTAGAGAACGGTTTCCCGGAAGCCCTGCCCGGTGACGACACCCATCAAACCGGCCATCAGCGCGGCACAGGCCATGGAGATGAAGCTGACGGGCAGGAAACGGACAGCGGCCTTTTTCAGCAGTTCCCGGTCCATGCCGAGGATGCTGCCGGTGATGAGGGCGGCAATGTAGAAATCGAGGAAGCCGACCTCATTCATAAAGGTGGTGCAGTTCTGGGTGACAGACTGGGGCAGCAGGCCGAAGGTTGCCAGTGCAGAGGAAGCGAAGATGCAGAACACAGCACCGCCACCCAGATAGGAGCGGATGATGGGCGTTTTGGAGCCGATGAGGTTGAACAGACTGCCCAGCACCATCATCACGGCCAATGCACCCACCATGTTGGCGGGAAGAATTTCGGTCACGGCGGCAAACAGCACCAGAGCAGCCACCAGCAGATAGACGGGCAGGCTCATGCCTGCGATTTTGATGTCCACAAGCGTCTGAAACCATGTGGGATATTTCTTTTCCGAAAGGGTCATGGAATCGGCAGTCATGGGATGGCCCTCCTTTTACGTTACAGCTTGGAAACGCCGGTCTTGCGGGCACAGTCGGCCACTGCAGCGGCAACGGCCTTGGCAACACGCTCATCGAACGCACCGGGGATGATGTAGTCCTCGTTCAGTTCTTCTTCGGGGATGATGTCTGCAATGGCGTGGACAGCGGCGATCTTCATCTCCTCGGTGATGTCGGTGGCCTGTGCATCCAGTGCACCACGGAAGATGCCGGGGAACACCAGCACATTGTTGATCTGGTTCGGGAAGTCGCTGCGGCCGGTAGCCACGATG
>CAVDVT010000250.1:0-1240 GCA_963612415.1 bacterium
CCGGGCGGATCTGGTACAGGCGGTGCTGGAGGGCGTGGCCTTTGCCATCCGGGACTGCGTGGAGATCGCACGGGCGCAGGGCATCACCGTCACCCACAGCACCCTCTGCGGCGGCGGTGCCAAAAGCCCGCTGTGGCGGCAGATCATGGCCAACGTGCTGGATATGACGCTTCAATTGCCCCAGACGGAACAGGGACCCGGTTATGGCGGTGCCATGCTGGCGGCAGTCGCCTGCGGAGAGTATGCAACTGTGTCCGACTGTGCCAAGGCACTGGTCAAGATCAAGAGTGAAACGAAACCAGACCCCGAACTGGTCAAGAAATACAATGCCAAATATGCCGTATGGAAACAGATTTATCCAGCTTTGAAGCCGTTGGAATGAGGAAAACGATATGAAGATTTATTCGGTCAATGACCCGGAATTCAAACCCTATGGCCGGGTGGTCACCGGTCTGGAAGATTCCAAGCGGGAAATCCTCACCGCACTGGCCAAAACGCCCCTACCCGCCGCCACCGACTATGTGGCCGAGGATGAGAACTTGCAGGAACTGCCCGCCGCTGTGGAAGTGAGCGAACATCTCTTTGGTGGGATGCCCTGTCAGTTGGGCTGGTGTAACGGCCATAACACCAAACTGAACTGTCTGGAATACCACCGCGACAGCGAGTTCAACCTCGGCACTGAAGATTTTATCCTGCTGCTGGCCAAGCTGGACGAAGTGGAAAACGGCAAGCTGGACACCGCCAAGGTCAAGGCGTTCCATGTCCCCGCCGAGGTTCTGGTAGAAGTCTACGCTACCACTCTGCACTACGCGCCCTGCCACACCGATGCCGCCAAGGGCTTCCGGGTGCTGGTCGCTCTGCCTAAGGGCACGAACACCGCCATGCCCGCCGGTTTCAAAGCCAACGGCGGCGATGATGAAAAGCTCTGGGCCTGCAACAAGTGGCTGCTGGCCCATCCGGACAGTGCCGAAGCCGCACAAGGTGCGTATGTAGGATTAACCGGCATCAATATTGATATTTCACTTGACAACGTGCAATAAAGAGAAGAAAATCAAGGAGGAAGCCCCATGAAAAGTACCAACATCCCCGAAGTCAAGCTGGGCATCATCGCGGTCAGCCGCGACTGTTTCCCCATCCAGCTGAGCCAGAAGCGCCGCAGTGCCATCAAAGCCGCCTGTGATGCCAAGAACCTGAACGTCTACGAAGCACAGACCGCCGTGGAAAACGAGGCCGACATGCT
>CAVDVT010000250.1:1317-3357 GCA_963612415.1 bacterium
ACCGTGTTCTTGGGCAACTTCGGCCCCGAAACGCCGGAGACCCTGATTGCCAAATACTTTGACGGCCCTTGTATGTTTGTGGCCGCCGCCGAAGGCGATGGTGACATGATCAACGGTCGTGGCGATGCTTACTGCGGTATGCTGAACTGCTCCTACAATCTGGGGATGCGCCACCTGAAAGGCTACATCCCGGAGTATCCGGTCGGCACCGCCGCCGAGATTGCCGACAAGATGGCCGAGTTTATTCCCATTGCCCGCGCGATTCTGGGCATCAAGAATTTGAAAATCATCACCTTTGGCCCCCGCCCGCAGGACTTTTTCGCCTGCAATGCGCCTATCAAGGGACTGTACGAGTTGGGTGTGGAAGTGGAAGAAAACTCCGAACTGGACCTGCTGGTAAGCTACAAGGAGCATGAGGGCGATCCCCGCATTCCCGCCGTCTGCGCCGACATGGCCGCCGAGATGGGCGAAGGTCGTTACTATCCTGACCTGAGTGCCCGCATGGCACAGTTTGAACTCACTCTACTGGACTGGGCAGAAAAGCACAAGGGCAGCAAGAAGTATGTTGCTTTTGCAGATAAGTGCTGGCCCGCCTTCCCCTCGCAGTTCGGCTTTGAGCCTTGCTACGTCAACAGCCGTCTGGTCAGCCGGGGCATCCCGGTGGCCTGCGAGGTAGACATCTACGGTGCCCTCTCCGAGTATATCGGCATGTGCGTTTCCGGTGACACCGTTACTCTGCTGGACATCAACAACAGCGTGCCCCAGTACATCTACGATGAAGATATCTCCGGCAAATTCAACTGCCGCCTGACCGATACCTTTATGGGCTTCCACTGCGGCAACACCCCCAGCAGCAAGATGTGTTCTGACCGTGCGGTGAAGTATCAGCTCATCCAGCACCGTCTGCTGGAACCGGCTGGCAGTGATCCGGACTTCACGCGCGGCACCCTCGAAGGCGATATTGCCCCCGGTGATGTGACCTTCTACCGTTTGCAGTGCGACAGTGACGGCGACCTGCGCGCCTACATTGCACAGGGCCAGATTTTGCCCGTCCACACCCGTTCCTTTGGTGGCATTGCAATTTTCGATATCCCGGAGATGGGCCGCTTCTACCGCCATGTGCTGATCCAGAAGCGTTACCCGCACCATGGTGCCGTGGCCTTCGGCCACTACGGCAAGGCACTGTTCGAGGTGTTCAAGTTCCTCGGCATTGCGGATATTGCCTACAATCAGCCCAAGAATCTGCCGTATCCTACGGAGAATCCGTTTGCATAAAGATAAGGAGGTAATTATGACACAAACTGAACTGAAAAAGATCGACGCCTATTGGCGCGCATCGAACTATCTGGCCGCCGGTCAGCTCTACCTGCTGGACAATCCCCTGCTCCGCCGTCCGCTGACCCGCGATGACGTGAAGAAGAAGATCGTCGGCCACTGGGGCACTGTACCCGGACAGAACTTTGTGTATGTCCACCTGAACCGCATCATCAAGCAGTACGATCAGGATATGGTCCTCATTTCCGGTCCGGGCCACGGCGGCAACTTCTTTGTGGCCAACGCCTATCTGGACGGCACCTATTCCGAGGTCTACCCCAACATCAGCCGTGACGAAGAAGGCATGAAGAAACTGTTCAAGCAGTTCTCCTTCCCCGGCGGCATCTCCTCTCACGTTGCCCCGGAGACTCCGGGTTCCATCAACGAGGGCGGCGAGCTGGGCTACTCCATCGCTCATGCATTCGGTGCAGCCTTCGATAACCCGGACCTCATTGTGGCCTGCACCGTGGGCGATGGCGAAGCCGAGACCGGCCCTCTGGCCACCAGCTGGCAGTCCAACAAGTTCCTGAACCCGGTGGGCGATGGTGCCGTGCTGCCCATCCTGCACCTGAACGGCTATAAGATCAGCAATCCGACCGTGTTTGGCCGCATGACCCACGAGGAGATCGAGAGTTTCTTCAAAGGCTGCTCCTGGAAGCCCTACTTCGTCGAGGGCGACGACCCGATGACCATGCACGCCAAGATGGCCGATACGCTGGATACCGT
>CAVDVT010000251.1:0-3326 GCA_963612415.1 bacterium
GCTGTGCCGACCTACCGGAAACTTTTCTCCGGTTATTGGGCTATACCAGATCGTGTGGTTTGACCCTTCCCGGAAAATCGTGCAGCCGGCCTTCTTTAGCAGCTTTTCCAATTCACTGTACCGCACAGGCCAACCTCCTTTCCACGCCTATATTGTATCACGTATTCATACGTATGTCAATAAAAACACGTAATTTTACGTGCAAAGAACTTCTTTTGACATATTGCGACGCATTACGCCATATTCGGCACATTCTGACCTTTTTCGGTTAAAGTTGGATGGAAAGGATGTGTAAAAATGCCTGATGTTAAAATTTCCGAATCCGCCATCCAAATCGATAACATTTTGCGCCCCTTGGGAATCACTCGAAACTCAAAGTCCTACCGGGCTCTCTGCGAATGTATTGCTCTGATCTGCGAACAAGAGGACAATCTGGAAGCGGTGCAAAAAGAGATCTATACCCCCATTGCGGAACAACGCCACTGTAAGTGGCAGGCAGTGCAAAGTGCCGTCCGACGCGCTGCCAAGAGTGCATGGGAAACCAATCCGGAACGTGTGCAGGAGCTGGCTGGCTATCCACTAAGTGGAGCGCCCAGCGCGGTGCAGTTTTTGGAGATGGTATATAACGCAGTGGTGAGAGGGTAAAAGAAAAGGCTGCGGTGCGGGAGATGCACAGCAGCCTTTTCTTTGTTACTTCTTGAGCAAAAAGAGCAAGTGGGTTACAAAGTGGGTTATTCGCAAAACAAAAGACGTCGATTCTTAACGAATCAACGTCTTTTCTGCATGGAGCAGGATACGGGACTCGAACCCGCCGCCTACTGCTTGGGAAGCAGTCGCTCTACCGGATGAGCTAACCCTGCAGACTGCTTATTTAGTGTAGCAAAGCAGAGCGGATTTGTCAACTGTTTTTTCTGTCGGATGGTGCAAAGCGGAAAAAACTTGCTTTTTGCGCCGCTTGCTTTATAATGATAGTATTCACTGATTTGGAAAGGATTCACCATGATCTTTGTGCCTTTGCTGCACTATTTCAAGTGCAAGAACTCATACAGCGGCAATGAGGATGGTATGCGCTACCTTCTCACCCCGGGCAAACGCACCATCCCGGACCCCGACAGCGCAGAGGGTGCAGAAAAGGAGGAGGCCATCCTCACACTGGACCTCTGGCCTGACCCCTGGACGCTGGACCGGACGGACCCGGCGCTGCGGCGGCGGGAGGTTTTCCCGCTGACCGACGAGGGCCGCACTGCCGCCGCGCAGTATCTGGCCGACGCTTACAACGCCGAGCCGGAGCGCTGGAAGCAGCGCCCTTCCATTCTGGACTGCGAGCCGTGGTCTCCACCTGCACCGGATGCTGAAACCGGAACGGAGGGTCAAGGAAACGCATGATCTACCGATTGAAAGAACTCAAGGGCGACACCATCGCCGTGCCGCAGCTGGTATTTTCCAAGCTGGGCATTGCAGAGGAGTACAACGTGCGGGTGGCTCTGTATGTGCTGGCCACCGGTGTCACCGACCCGGAGAAGATCTGCGCAGACCTGAAGCTCCGCAGCAAGATGAGCGCCGAGAGCGCGCTGGCCTTCTGGGCCGGTGCCGGACTGTTGGAACGGTACGAAGAAAACGCTGCACCGGGGGACGAGCCCACCGCTCCTGCCCCCATGACCTGGGTCGAGATCGCAGCCGCTTCCCGCACCGACCCCATGATCTCCAGCCTGATCGACTGCGCACAGACCAGTTTTGCCCGGCCGCTGACCCACGGCGAGATGGAAAAGCTGGTGCATTTTTATCTGCAGGACGCCTATGCACCTGAAACGGTCATGCTTTGCGTGGCATACGTTGCCAGCAAAGGCAAAAAAACGCTGGGGGCTGTCAGCCATGAGCTGAAGGTCTGGCGGGCAGAGGGCGTGGAGACTGGGGAACAGGCCGACGCCCACCTGCAGCTGCTGGCCCTGCGGGCACAGCGGGAGCAGTATGTCAGCGGCCTGCTGGGCATTGCGGACAGCGAGCTGACCCTTGGCGGGCGGAAAGCCATCGCCCGCTGGTATGAGGTTTACGGCTACGACGATGCCATGGTGCAGGAAGCCGCCATTCAGGCCGGGCCCAAGCGGGATCTGTGGTACTGGAACAGCATCCTCAAGACCTGGAACGCCAAGGGTCTACGCACCATCCACGATGTGCGCGGCCCGGTGGCCGGGGCAGGCGCCAGCCGGAACATCCGGGTGGACCGCGACACCCCCAGCGGAAACGATTTCCTCAAGAACGCCGTCCGCCGCCGTCCGCTCCGGAAAAAGACGGACGAGCCGGCAGAGTAAGGAGCTTTTATGCGTACCAAACAGGAACTTTATCAGGCCGCCATGCGCACCGTTGCCATGCGGCGGCAGGCAGCCCGGGCCAACGCTGAGGATGCCCGGGCGGAAGCGGAAGCTGCCATCCCGGCCCTGCGCCACGCGGAAGACGAGGTGCGGGTGCGTGGCATCCGCTGTGCGCTGGCCGGTGCGTCCGGCAAAGACCGCACCGAAGCGACCGCAGCCCTGAGCCGGGCAAAGCAGGAGCTGACTACCCTGCTGGCCGCCAGCGGCCGCCCTGCCGATGCACTGGAGCCGCATTTCACCTGCAAAAAATGTCAGGATACCGGCAGCTTTGAGGGACACACCTGTGAGTGCGTCCACAAACTGATGCAGAAGGCCCGCCGGGAGGAGATCGAGGCGCTGTCCAGCCTTTCCGTCTCCAGCTTTGACACCATGGATCTGCGCTACTACCCCAACACCATGGACGACAAGCTGGGCAGCTCTGTCCGTGCCTACATGAGCGGCCTTCTGGCCGATCTGCGCAGCTACGCAGAAGAATTTGACCACAACAGCGAGAGCCTGATGCTGTTCGGCAATGCCGGGCTGGGCAAGACCCACGCGGCGCTGGCCATTGCCGGCATCGTCCTGCAGCGGGACTTCGATGTGATCTATGTATCCAGCCCGGACTTTTTCGGCAAGCTGGAAGCACTGCACTTCGGCTCTGACCCAGCCGGAGAGGAAGACACCCTGCTGCAGACCGCCGCCAACGCCGACCTGCTCATTCTGGATGATCTGGGCACTGAGTTCAACTCCAGCTTTCTCATCAGCACCCTGTACAGCCTGCTGAATAACCGGCTGGGGGCGAAGCTTCCCACCATCGTCACCACCAACATCACCGACGGCGCTCTGCTGGAAAAACTCTATACTGAAAAGATCTCCAGCCGTCTTTCTTCGTTCGTTCCCTGCCTGTTTGCCGGGCAGGACATCCGCGCGCAGAAAGCTGCCGAATAAACGCAGAACTCCCCCTCACCGCAGTGGAAC
>CAVDVT010000252.1:0-1746 GCA_963612415.1 bacterium
TCGCAGGTGGGGATGAGGATGCTCACCCGGCCCGGATGCTCCAGCGTGTAGTCGGTCTTGTAGTAACCGGGGGTGCCAGGGATCAGGGTCACATCGTCCACCGCCACGCCGCAGCGGGCATAGTGAGCCTTGAGGGCCGCAATGCCTGCATCGATGCAGTAGGTCTTGGCGGAGATGTCCGCTGCCGTGCTGCCGGGGCTGGAACGCCAGTAATAGAGGGCATGGGGGATGTGGACGATCTTTTCGGCCTGCTCCGTCAGGCGGAGGAACAGCTCATAGTCCTGACTGCCGTTGTACTCCATCCGCTCTCCGCCGCCGCTGCGCTCCATCAGGGCGCGGCTGAACACGGACAGATGGCAGATGTAGTTGTTGGAGCGGAGGTTGTCCAGCATAAAGTCCGGCTTGAAGTGGTACAGCACCACATTCTCCGGCTTGCCCTCAAAGGTAGCTTCGTCGGTGTAGACGAAGTCCGCCTTCTGGTCGGCAATGGCCTTGGCCACATACCACAGGGCGCAGGGGTGCAGAATGTCATCGTGGTCCAGCAGGGCGATGTACTCGCCGGTGGCCATCTCAAAGCCCTTGTTGGTGTTGCCGGGGATCAGCTCATTCTTTTCCAGCTTCTGATACCGGATGCGGGGATCTGCCTTGGCACGGGCTTTGACCCGCTGGCCAACGGCCTCCTCCTTGCCGGCATCCACGCAGCACAGCTCCCAGTTCTTATAGGTCTGGTTCACCACAGAGTCCAGCAGCTCCTCCAGAAAATCCAGCGGCGTGTTGTACAGCGGCACCACGATGCTGATCTTGGGGCCTGCGGGCTGGTCATTGGCCTGCTTCACCAGCAGTTCCACCGGTGCAAAGCGGTCGGCCCGCATGGTGTTTCCGGGGAACAGGGCGGCATATTCCCGCTTGGCACGGGCATGTTCCCGCACACCGGAAATGCCGTCCCGGCGCAGTTCTCCCAGCAGGACGAACAGCGGGAAGGTATGCCAGATCTGGCGGCTCTTGCTGACCACATACCGCATGGGCCAGGTCAGCTTCCAGAAGGTGGAGTTGGTCACCTCGTTCAGGGTCTTTTCCAGGTTGGAGGCATGGCTGCGGCTGAGGGAAAGGTCGCTGCGGAGCCGCTCGATCAGGGCGGCTTCCTCGCTGCAGGTGCGCTCTGCCCGCACCATCCGGTCGCGCAGGACATCCAGCTCCTTTTCATACCCGGCGATCAGCTCCTCAGTCGAGGGCTGCACCTTGCAGAACAGGGCCGACTGCTGGGCGCGGCCCTTGCTGCGCCAGCGGAAATCACGGTAATAGCCCCGCTGTTCCAGCTGCTCCGCCCAGATCTCTGCCATATTGCTGTCCGTAAACACCAGCAGGACCTGCCCGGGCAGATCCTGGGGCAGCTTTGCCCAGGCCGGGTCTTCCACCACCAGCAGCTCCGGCTGTTCCGCCGCCGCTGCCGTCCACGCGTTGGCGCGGATGCCTGCCCGGCGCAGCGCCTTTTCCAGAGTAGGCAGTTCCGTGTTCAGCACCGCTGCCGACTCCGGAGCCAGATCTTCCGCAATACGCTGTGCCAGCAGGCGGCAGCGCTCGATATCCTGCTTTGTTTCCTTTGCTTTCTCCAACTGCATTCCGATTTCTCCACTTCTGCGGGCCGTTCGTTCCACCGCCCGTGCGCATTTTACAAACTATATCAGTATAACAGATTCCATCCCGTTTGAGAAGCGCTTTTCCGCATTTTCCTGCGCTTTCCGGTGC
>CAVDVT010000252.1:1773-3295 GCA_963612415.1 bacterium
AATTTATTACAATCCAAACAGGCTCCAGAACCAGCCGAACAATCCGCCGCCGGAACTGCTCACCGTGCCGATGGAGGCTCCCGTGTAGTAATGGCGCAGGATCTCACGGTAGTTCATGCCGCGCTCATTGGCATAGCCCACCATACCGCACTGGCTCATGCCAACACCGTGGCCAAAGCCGTAGTAGTTCATGCAGGGGGTGCCGCTTTCGTCCGCGCTGAAGTCAAAGCAGTAGCGGGAGCTGACGAACTGCCCGATATACCGGTAGCTGCGCCCATTGGACACAAAGGTGTTGTACCGGACATAACCGCCCAGATCCTTCTGGGTGGTGTCGGCACTCTGGTAGGGCTCACCGGTGCGGCTGTCGTTGTACTCGGTATAGCGGTAATCCCGGCCGATGACCCGGCGCATCAGGTTGTGGTACTGCTCCTCATATGGGCTTTCCACGCTTTGCAGGTAGGGCACATCGGTGCCCCATGCGTCCAGGCTGGAACAGGTGCCGTAAACACCGGTCTGGGTGTTGTAGCCTGCACTGGCCGACCACACCGCGTCGCAGACACTGCCGTTGTAGAACAGCACTTCATCCTTGACTTCTGCCACCGCTTTCCGGATGGCATTCCGGGTGGAAGCCGGGATCTCGCTGACCGGGGTATAGACCAGCGCATTGGCCGAGGAACCATAGCGCTTATGATATTCCAGATAGGAGTGGATGGCCACAGCCTGCGCCTTCCACGCCTGCTGCGCCGCCGAAGCGCTGACATAGCTGGAAATGGAGCCCAGCTCTGTATAGGTGATGCCAACCAGGCAGTCCTCCAGATTCAGGGTCACATTCCGGCGCAGGCCCTGCCCCTTGACGTTCAGGTAGGGCATGGTGATGGTATCCCCGGAACCGAACAGCCAGCTCAGGCAGTTTTCATCTTCTTCCACCGGAAGCAGTGTGGTATTTGCTCCGCCCATGGTGGTGGCCCCGGCAGGCAGAGCATCCCCCTCCCCCGCAAAAGCGGCCGGAACGCTCCCGCACAGCACCACTACAGCCAGCAACAGCGCCAGAAAACGGCGCACAAACAACGACATCTGCTTCAATGTTCTTTTCCTCCTGGATCATGCCCGGCGTGGGGCAGCATTTTTATTGTGTCCAGTTTAACACAGCCGGCAGGCATGGGCAAGGACTGGAATTAAAAAGCGATATAAAAATGTGTACCCGATAGCAGGTATGAATGCAGAACTAAAACACTATATGCCCATCCGGAGTGCAAATCGGGTGATATGATTCACGAATCTGGACATGTTGGTATTATGGATGACGGAAAATTTGTCTTGAATTCGCTGATGGATTATTTTAACGAAGGTCAAAACAACACCGCCGAGGATCCTCTCCTTTTTTCGGGGAGCATCCTCGGCGGTGTTTTCAGTTTATGCAGCAACAGTCTTGCGTCACAGGCCAATCTTCGCACAGCCGCTGGGCCTCATCTGTTGAGCGGCACACGCAGCCTGCGCCGAAACGGTGCAGATCACATTGGAG
>CAVDVT010000253.1:0-3288 GCA_963612415.1 bacterium
AGCTTATAGTGCTTCCACCAGTTGCTGTTGGGGCCGACATCGGGCGGACGCTCGTCTTTCCGCTTGCCGGTGATGCTGTAATAAAAAGCATGAGGGATGAACAGGTTGACACCGCGCACGGCCAGCCAGTCCGTATACCACTTGATATCCCCACCGGAGAGCTGCCACGGGTTATTGTCCTTGTTGCAGGCTCCGAAGCACTCGTTGGAATTGCGGCGGCGGTTCATCAGGCGGGCCGCATCCGCACTGCACTTGCCCAGCGTGGAATCCAGCCCCACAAGGCAGTCCTTTTCCGGTGCGATCCAGCGCAGGCACAAATCCTGACCGGGGATGCCGAAGTATTTTTCCACCTCAATATCATCGCTCTGGTGGGGGTGTCCCATCAGGCAGATGCCGTGCTGTTCGCACCAGCCGGAAAGAGCCGCATAGTAAACGCCGCCCTCCCGGTCAAGGATCATCTGGTGATAGAGCCGGGTGTCGGCATTTTCGGTTTTCTCGAACAGTGCGGTCAGATTTTCCAGCTTGCCGCCTGCTTCGGTGAAAAGCCGGGCAAAGCCTTTTGTCCAAGGGAACATCTTGTCTACGTTCCGGCCCAGAATACTGGGTTCATCGGTGAAGAATCCGATGATGGTGTTTCCGAAGTATTCTTTCAGTTCGCGGTAGTAGGCATCGTGGGTCAGGCCGATGAACCGCTGCACGACCTCCGGGTTCAGAATATCGGCACTTTCCGGGGCGTTCGGCTCGCCATCGTCTTCGCCCCAGTGGATGCCGCGGATGGTGCCGCCGCTCTTGCGCACCACCAGAACACCCTGCGGTGTCTGTGCAAGGACTTCATCCCCCGGCTGGTTCTCGCTCACCAGCGTGATGCCCTGACTGACCAGATCGGGGCGGCCAGCAGTGACCATACCGTTTGCAGAGCCGGACGGGTACATTCCCTCATCGTACAGAACGACCATCATGTTCAGCGCAGCTGCTTCCTTGACTGCTGTGCGGATGTAGGAAAAGTATTCTTTGGAAAGGTATTTGATGCGTTTTGCAAGGCCGATGCGAGGGTGCAGCACCACGCCGGATACGCCGTGTGCGTTGAAATCATTCAACTGGCGGCGAATCTCGTCATGGGTCAGGTTTCCGTTCAGAAACCAGAACGGGATCGGGGTAAATTCGCGCGAGGGTTTGGAAAGCAGTGTGAGTAACTCCATACGAACCTCCTATGGTTCATTTTTTGCAAGGGCACAAAGTTTGGCCCAATGCTTTGTACGAAAATAGAACAGCATCAGAATCATACCAGCCAGAAAACTCAGCGGTACGCTGGCCATTGCGTAACCGCCATAGCCAAGCCGCGAAAGCAAATACGCGACCGGTATCCGTACACCCCACAGGATGAAAAGATTTACGATGGTCGGATACTTGATCTCTCCAATGCCATTGGCAAAGCACATGATGACGTTCATGATCGCATACATCCATGTGAACGGAAGAACGATATGGATGTAGCGCACTGCAACGTCAAGAACTGTGGTATCTTGTGTGAAAAGCGCAAGAAGCGGCTGACAGAAAATTGTAACGAGAATTCCAGCAGATAATGTGATGGCTCCCGCGCTCAACGGAATCAGCCATGCTCCGCGGCACAGACGGTGATAATTTCCTGCACCAAGGTTTTGACCGGAAAATACCGTCATCGTGGAAGAAAGCGATGCAATGGCAAGGTTTGCAAAACTGGCCACTTTTCCGGCCACCGAACAGCCCGCGACAAAGGTCGAACCCTGAAGATTGAACAGAATCTGCAAAATCAGGTGTCCGGTGGAATAGAGTGCCGTGTTCATTCCAAGTGGAAGGCCGATCTGTATCATCTTCCGCAGCGTTTTCCCATCGAACTGATGGGGCAGAAGTGGAAATTCCAGTTCTGGAGCATAGCGGCGGATATACCAGATGCTGCACAGCCACGAGAGTGCCAGTGCGATCACAGTCGCCCATGCCGCACCGTAGACACCCATTCCAAACTTCGCTACAAAGAGCAGATCCAGCACGATGTTGACCACGCAGGATACCAGCAGAAGCACCAGAGAAGAATTGCTGTTGCCAAGCCCCCGCAGGATGCCTGCATTGAAGTTGTAACCCATGTTGCCAAGAATACCGATGGCAACAATGCGCAGATACTGCACTGCATAAGGCATGGCATCTGCTGGAGAACACTGCCGGCGCAAATTGGCAGAGCGAAGCGCAGGGTACAGCCGAGGATAGAGCCATGGGTCATATCGGCCGGATGCGCAGGTGTTTTATTCTGTGTCATATCATTTGCTTCATAAAAGAAGAAGCCGTGTCCCGCAAAAGGTTGCGGAACACGGCTTCTGTGTTATCCAGATCTCAACTCCGTCAGCAGGGTATCATGCAGACCGGAGCTTGCGTCCGCTATGATTTTTACAGAGAGTCGCGGATCGTCTTTGCGTTTTCGAGGTCAGCCAGACGCCACTCGATGATGCTGTTGGCATCCAGACCGTTGCAGTCGGCAACCATCTGATCCCACAGGGAATCGAACTCGCTGTCAGAAGAAGCATAGACCATCTTCCAGCTTGCGGTGGTGACCTTATCCTTGATGGCGTCGATCATCAGCTGCATATTGTCATCCGGCAGGCTGGTGAAGCTGGAAACATTCTTCAGAGGGCTTTCCTCGCAGTAATCGCTGCCCAGCCACTCTTTCCAGTTCTCATGGCCGGTGGTCTTCTGCCACTTCTGGAAGTTCTCGCTCTGAGCACTGATCTCATTGACATCGCTCCAGCCCAGCGTAGAGCCGCAGCGGTAGCCGCCCTCACCATCGCCGTACTGGGTCAGGACACCGTTCATCACGATGAAGGGGGTGTTCCACAGTTCCAGCGTTTCGCCGGTGGACATCTCAAAACCGGTAAAGTCGTTGTGGCCGGCATTCAGCCACTCCTTTGCACGGTCGGTCAGGAAAGCATTGCCCTTGTCATCGCTCTCCCAGTACTCGCCATCGGGACCCTGCGTCAGGATCAGGAATGCTTCGGGGTCAGACAGAACATCGAGGTAAGCAAGGCAGGCATCCAGATTCTTGGTCTTTGCGCTGATGCCGATCATGTAGCGGGAATCGCCGTAGGTAGAGTTTGCGCTGTAATAGCTCTTGACACCGGGGATGTGGTATTCCAGATAGGTGGGTGCCCAGCCCGGCAGGTAACCGGAAGGAACCTGTCCGTAGCCGCCGTCGATCTTGACTTTCTGGGTGGGGCGGTCATTGTTGATGCTGTCGGGGTCCATCAGGCCGCGCTTGTAGAC
>CAVDVT010000254.1:0-3280 GCA_963612415.1 bacterium
GCCATGATCACGGCCAAGACCTCGAATCCGCTGATCCTGCTGGACGAGATCGACAAGCTGGCCGGGGATTTCCGGGGTGACCCGGCGGCAGCTCTGCTGGAAGCACTGGACCCGGAGCAGAACGCGACCTTCAACGACCACTTCATCGATATGCCCTTTGATCTGAGCCACGTCCTGTTCATCACCACGGCAAATGATCTGGGAGCCATTCCCGGCCCGCTGCGTGACCGTATGGATGTGATCGAGCTGCCCAGTTACATCCGGGTGGAAAAATACAACATTGCCCGCAAGCACCTTGTGCCCAAGCAGCTCAAAGCCTGTGGTCTGACCGGCAAGGTCACTTTCTCCCAGAGCGCTCTCTACGGCATCATCGACGGGTATACCCGGGAAGCCGGCGTCCGTACCCTGGAGCGCACCATTACCAGTGTGCTGCGCAAGTGCGCCCGCAAGATCGCATCCGGTGAGGCAGAGAACGTCTCTGTGACCGGCAGCATGCTGGAAGATCTGCTGGGTCCCCGCTTTGTCAAGCCGGACTTCCTCAACCGCACCAATGCCATTGGCATTGCCAACGGTCTGGCTTGGACCAGTGTGGGCGGCGAGACCCTGCCCATTGAGGTGCAGGTCATGGACAACGGCTCCGGCAAGATCACAGTCACCGGTTCGCTGGGCGATGTGATGAAGGAGAGTGCCCAGCTGGCCATTACCTATGTCCGCGTTCATGCAGAGGAATATGGCATCGACCCGGAGCGGCTCAAGAAGTGCGACCTGCACATCCACGCCCCGGAAGGTGCGGTGCCCAAGGACGGCCCCAGTGCCGGTGTCACTCTGACCACGGCGCTGGTATCCTGCCTGTCCGGCATTCCGGTGCGTGGGGATGTTGCCATGACCGGCGAGATCACGCTGCACGGCAATGTGCTGCCCATTGGCGGCCTGCGCGAAAAGAGCATGGCTGCTTACCGGGAAGGCATGAAGACGGTACTGATCCCCAAGGACAATGTTCCGGATCTGTATGAGGTGGATGACGAGGTGAAAAAGGCTTTGCAGTTCCTGCCCATGTCCAACCTCTCGCAGGTGCTGAACGCCGCCCTGCTCAAACCGAAGAATGTTTCCGCCCGTCACCCGCACCCGGCCAAAAAGGCAAAGGCTGCGGATGCTGTCCTCCCGCAGGCACCGGAAAAACAGAAGCCGGGTGCCGTCTGCTGAACAAAGGAGTTTCTCTATGAACTATAACAAAGCGGACTTCATTGCAAGCTATGGCATTTCCAGCCAGCTGCCGGAAAGTGACCGCCCGGAACTGAGCTTTTCGGGCCGCTCCAATGTGGGCAAGTCCAGCCTGATCAACAAGCTGTGCAACCGCAAAAGCCTTGCCCGTGTGTCCAGCACCCCGGGCAAAACGGCTACCATCAACTTTTATGCAGTGGATGACTGCTACTTTGTGGATCTGCCGGGCTACGGCTATGCCAAGGTGAGCAACGCAGACCGGGAGCGCTGGGATGACCTGATCAACAGCTACTTCGAGGCTCCCCGCCACCACACTCTGCTGGTGCAGCTCATCGACTGCCGCCATGCGCCCAGTGCAGATGACTTCCAGATGCTGCGTTATCTGCATTACCACAACATCCCCTTTGTTGTGGCCCTGACCAAGGCGGACAAGCTCAAGAAAAGCCAGCTGGCCAAAACGCAGGAGGAGTTTGAAAAGATCTGCCTGCCCTATGGCTGCCGCAAAGTGGTGCTGACCAGCGGCGAGAATGGCTATGGCATTCCGGAGCTGCAGGCTGTGCTGGACGCGGCCGTGGCCGAAGAAGAAGCGGAGTGAGCCATGGCCTACAATGAATTTGCCTATTTTTACGATGAATTCAATGGCGAAGCCGATTACGATGCCCTTTACACGCATATTCAGAAAGAGCTGACTGCCCACGGCATTGCAGACGGTATTCTGGCAGATCTTGGCTGCGGCACAGGGGAACTGACCCTGATGCTGACCCAGGCCGGTTATGATATGATCGGCATCGATCAGTCGGAGGAGATGCTCTGCGTTGTGCGGGACAAGGCAGAGCAGCTGGGCCTTTCGGGCCGGTTGCTGCTGCTCCAGCAGGATCTGCTCAAGCTGGATCTCTATGGAACCATCCGGGGTGCAGTGTCTACGTTTGACACCTTCAACCATATCCCGGACCTGGATACAGCCATTGCCAATGCAGGCTTTTTCATGGAAGAAGGCGGTGTGTTCCTCTTTGACATGAACACACCTTACAAGCATCAGAATGTGCTGGGTGAAAATGAATTCACCTTTGAGGAAGACGACGCTTCCTGTGTCTGGCGCAACCATTACAGCCCGGAAGACCGCCGGGTGGAGATTACCGTGGACATCGATTACCGGGAGACCGGAGAGCATTTCCACGAGCAGTTCTATGAGTACACCTATGATCTGGATACCATCCGCACTCTGCTGGAAAAGCACGGCTTTGTGCTGGAAAGCGTCTGCGATGGGGAAAGCTTTGGCCCCCTGACCGAAGACAGCCAGCGCTATTTCTTCTGCGCGGTCAAGCAGTATACCCAATTGGAGGAAAAATAATATGTCAAATCTGATCCGCGGCCTGTCGGAAAACGGCGGCGTTGTGTTCTGTGGTGTGGATTCCACGGAGATCGTCCGCAAGGCAGAGCAGCTGCACAAGACCAGTGCCACCTGCAGTGCGGCGCTGGGCCGCCTTCTCACCGGCGCATCCCTCATGGGCTCCATGCTCAAGGATGACGGTGATTCCATTACCCTGCGTGTGGCCGGCGGCGGCCCTGCTGGCACGGTGATCGCCTGCACCGACGGCACCGGCAACGTCAAGGGCTGCATCGACCACCCGCTGGTGGATCTGCCCCTGAAGGCAAACGGTCATCTGGACGTGGGTGGTGCTGTGGGCAAAGAGGGTGTGCTGACGGTCATCCGGGACAACCGCCTGCAGAAAGAACCTACCGTGGGCCAGGTGCCGCTGGTCTCCGGCGAAATTGCGGAGGATCTGACCAGCTACTACGCTTACAGTGAACAGGTACCCACCGTCTGCGCTCTGGGCGTTCTGGTGGACAAAGACCTGACCATTGCCTGTGCAGGCGGTTTCCTGCTGCAGCTGCTGCCCGGCGCTACCGATGCCGAGATCACCCAGCTGGAGCAGAACATTGCCGCCATGCCCTCGGTAACGGAAATGCTCCGGGAGGGCAAGACCCCCGAGGATATGATGAACCTTGCTCTGGCAGGTTTCAACCCCAATGTTCTGGACGAGCGTCAGGTGCAGTA
>CAVDVT010000255.1:0-3278 GCA_963612415.1 bacterium
CTGCCCGGACTCATCCCTTGTGGGCAGATAAACGACATAGTTGTTCCATGTGCCGCGGCCCCCGATGTTCTCCGGCTGTTCCTCTTTGGGAACGAGCCGCAGCGCCGCGGAAAGCCCAAGCCTTACCTCCGATACATCGGCATCCGCTGCGGATTCCAGAAGGATCTTATCCTGCGTGACGACCAGAAAGTCTTTCCCGTTCAGGTCAAAATCCCAGGCATTGAGCCATGCCGCATAATCCTGCTGGAATTTTGCCTCGTCCAGATCTCCGGCATCGTCCAGCCAGCTTTCATAGCTGCCAAACAACGCCAGATCCTCTGCACAGACCCAGCCGCTCATGTTGGTGGTATAGCCAAAATAGAACCGTCTGCCATCAACCACTGCTGTTTGCCGGATGACAAACGGCTCGTTGACCACCAGTGCAGCATTCTGGTATTTGTTGTCCGGACTTTCCGGGGTATAGGCGATCTCCTCCAGCGTAGGAGCTGCCAGCAGGGCCGTATTTCTTACCGCAACAGCAAGTTCTGTTCTCCGGGTCCCATCCGGATATGCTGTATCCAGGATCGCCTTTTGGAGCGCACCAAAGTATGTGATGCTGTCGATCCTTTCCCCATTCCGATACACCGCCCGGAGCGGGATATGGGCATCGGCAGCCCGGGCCAGCCGGCTTTCCGGCGTAATGGTATAATCTTCTTTTCCCATGGCCGCCAGATCAAACCGGTGGGCATCCGGCGTGCTGACCGCAGCCTGGTTATACTGGTGGATCTCATCCCCGGTCAGCAAACGTACCGACGGGTCGGAAACCGCCGCCTGTTTCCAGTAGGCGGCATGGCACATTTCTCCGGCAACACCGCCTGCCGTGTCAACAGCGCCTTCCGCAAATGCAGAACACGCCGCCGATACGACCAGCAGCAACGTCAGAAGCAGAGCATGGATCTTTTTCATGGTTCTCTCTTTTTTCTACGGTATTGTTCCAGCACGGCATGGAGCTGAACAGCATCCACGGGCTTGGAAAGGTAAGCGTTCATCCCGGCTTTCAGGGTCTGCTCACGGTCCTCGGCAAAGGCGTTGGCCGTCATGGCGATAATGGGCACCGTGGCCGCATCCGGGCGCGGCAGCTGCCGGATGGTGCGGGAAGCTTCCATGCCATCCATCACCGGCATCATGATATCCATCAGGATGGCATCGTAGCTGCCGGGTTCTGACGCTGCAAAGGCGTCCACGGCAGCCTGTCCATCCTCCGCAAACTCCGCATGGACCCCCGCATCTTCCAGCATATACTGGGCGATCTCCCGGTTGAGGGCGTTGTCCTCCACCACCAGAATGTGCATCCCGGCGATATCTTCGGGGACAGGCGCCTGCACTTCTTCCTGCATGGCCTGCGCATCGATGTCAAAGGGAAGCTCCACTGTAAATGTGGTCCCCACGCCCTGCTCACTTTCTGCCCGGATGCTGCCGCCCATCGACCGCACCAGCTCATCCACAATGGACATTCCAAGGCCGGTGCCCTGATATACGGTGCGCACGCTGCCGTTTTCCTGCGTGAACGGCTGGTAGAGGTGCTTTTGCAAAAACTCCGGACTCATGCCAATGCCGGTATCCCGGACTTCAAAGCGGTACTGCACCCGTTCTGCGCTGCCGGGCAGTTCTTCCACCGTCACATCCACCCGGCCATCGGGCTTGTTGTACTTCATGGCGTTGCTCATAAGGTTCAGCAGGATGCGCCGCAGATGCAGCGGACTGCCCATCAGGTGGGTATGGGTCAGCCCTTCCGTATGGAGGGCAAAGGTGATGTTTTTCTCATTGGGCTGGTCTTCCGTGATCTCCCGGATGCTGGCAAGCTCTGCGCGGAGGTCAAACGGCTTATACTCCAGCTTGACCTGCCCATGTTCCAGCTCACTCATATCCAGAACATCGTTCAGCAGCGAGAGCAGGTGTCCGGACGCACCATCGATCTTATTCAGACACTCGTCTATGATCTCAGGCTCATTTTCATGGCGGCGGATCCGCTCCACCATGCCCATGATGCCGTTCATCGGGGTACGGATGTCATGGCTCATATGGGACAAAAACTCGCTCTTGGCCCGGTTTGCCCGCACAGCCTCCTGATTGGAAGCCTTCAGCTTCTGCTGGTAGTCCAGCAGCGACTGGATATACACCGCCTGCTTGCGGTCCATCAGCTCCGCAGCCATGCAGATGCTGAACGCCACCGCAAGGCTCATGAAAAAGGTAAGATAGAACACCCGGTTGCTCTGCACCACATAGCCAAACGAGCGGTCCCGCGTAAAATCATCCAGCCATTTTCGCTGCAGCCGCCCAAGGGTACCATCAGCCGACATCCCCTGCAAAGCTGCATTCAGCTGCTCTTTCAGATCCGGGCGGTCTTCACTGACTGCCATGGCAGGGTAGCTTTTGGAAATGGTCACGCCTTTTTTCAGGTGGAGGCCGTTCGTTTTGATATCCTGTGCCGCCACAGCTGCATGGCTGATGCAGTAATCCGCCTCGCCGCTCTCCACGGCCCGCAGGATTTCCGGATTGGTATAATATTCCACATATTCGCACTGCAGATCGTAGGTCGTCTCAATGACCGAACGAGCCATCAGGGCCACCCGCTTGCCTGCAAGGCCGGCTGCACTGTCCAGCGACTCTCTGCCGTAGACGCAGAGTTCATCGGAGCTTAACGGAACGGTACGCAGGGTGCCCTCCATGTTGGAAAAGATCTCAAGGCCCAGCAGCACGTCCGCTTCGCCCTGCTCCAGCATGGCGCGGCAGTCCAGCCACTCGCCGGTCTTGAACTCCACTTTTACGCCCATGCGGTTGGCCGCTTCCAGCATACACTCAACGTACAGGCCGGACAGCTCCCCCTTTGCATTGATGTAGGAGTTGGGGCAGAAACCAGAATCTGTGGCCACCCGCAGCACCGGCGCATCCGGGTCTATGACTCTGGACTGTACCTCCACCTCCGGTTCAACGGCGAACACGCCCATCTGCACGGCTGTGAACAGCACCGGGACAACAATGCCCACCACCACAAGGACAGCCAGCATCCGCATATAAACGGAGTGCATCGCCTTTTTTAAGACCTCGGACTTTTTCATCCAGAGCCACCGCCTTTTTTCGCATCGTCTTTTTACTATCATACCAAGCTTTTCCAGAAAGTTCAACCCATAAAAATACCGCCCGGGGTCTTCCCGGACGGTACAGCTTTTATTTCAGATCATTCCAGCGGCATGATATTTTCCGGTGCAGCGCACAGGAACGCCGGTGCCTGGGGCGGC
>CAVDVT010000256.1:0-3260 GCA_963612415.1 bacterium
GATGTGGACCAGGCCGGTGGAAGCGCAGGTCTCGCAGGCCACGCGGGCGTCAGGGTCATGGGTCAGGATCTCATCCAGAATGGCATCGGAGATCTGATCGCAGATCTTGTCGGGATGTCCCTCGGTGACGGACTCGGAAGTAAACAGATGTCTTGCCATAAAATTTGTCCTCCATGTGTGTGGTGAATCTTTTGACAGCTTCATACACGTCCATCAAGAATTTGCGCAAACAAAAACGCTCAGAACCGAAGCTCTGAGCGCTTGCACTCTTATCTTTCGGTTTCCCGCAGGATTTGGCACCTTATGCTTTCGCACAGGTTGTCGGGCTTCACAGGGCCTGTCCCCTCAGCCGCTCTTGATAAGTCGGTATTCAGTTGTTTTCCGAGTGATATCTTATCATCACTTCGTCAGATTGTCAAGAAGAGTCTTACTCTTTTTAGGCATTTCTCTGAAATTGATGCAGAATTCTGTTCTTTCTCCCTGTTCACTGTTTCTTTGCCTGATGGTATGCACGCTTAGCTTGGTACATCCTGCGATCCAGACAACTTAGAAAAGCTTCTGTGCTGCCGCCATGATATCCGGCAGTGCCCACAGAAAATGACAGCCGAAATGGTGCATCTGTTGTGCGGTTGAACTGCTGCCGATTCGCGTCGATCAACCGCTTGAGTTCCGCCAGCTTTTCCTCTGTTCCGCCGCAGAGGATCACAATGAACTCGTCTCCTGCCATCCGCATAGCAACTGTATCTTCCGTCAGAGAAGCGGAAAGGATCCGCCCGATCTCCTGAATCGCGCGGTCTCCCATCAAATGTCCGAAGCTGTCGTTGATTTTTTTGAAGTCGTTCACATCCAGCATAATGCCATACACACCGGATTCCTTTGTCTTGTGGAGCTTTTCCAGATAATAATTGAGATATTTTCGGTTGAAAAGGCCAGACAGTTCGTCCGAATAGGTGTTAAAGTTTTGCAGCTGGATATGTACAAACACAAATGCCACCGACACTGCCAGCCAGCCTACTGCAATGCCATAAAACACCCCCTGCAGCAGGGTACCCAAAATGCACGGTACAACAAAATAGTACACTGGGAAGAAGACTACGGACACTCCGTCCCGTTTGGAGCAGTACACCTGCCAGATACTCTCGCAAAAATAGAACAGCAGCGTTGCATAGAGCAGGAAGTTCAACGTCCCGCGGGTATAGACATTCTGCTTTGAAATGCGGAAAATCAGCCCTGTGTCAAACAGGTTGAAAATCAGCAGTACCAGAACGACTGCAAGCGGAACTCCCAGCATTCTGACTTTTTTCTTTAAGCGTGGGATGCTGCGATAAACGCGGAAATCCACGAACAAACACCACAAAAAGCCCACAAGCACAGTCGCTCCTGTGCAGAGCGTATTGGTGAGGTACAGCAGGAACCGGCAGCCCGGGAACTGTCCGCCATCCAAAAGAAAACTGGCCGTCTCCGCGATCTCTGCTGTCAGGGTCACGGCCAGCATCCCATCATAGAGCCCGGCCCCGATCTGCTTTGTTTCACTGTTCTGCACCCGCAGCAGAAACAGGAAGATCATCATCACTGCGCCAAAGCCGTTTGCCACAAGAATTTCCGGGATATTCATGCCTTCTTCTCCTCATTGCGCCGCTTTTCCATGCACCGCTTCTTTCCACCCTCATTATACCAGCCCGTTCTTCTCCACACAAGTACAAACGAGGACACGGCCAAAGCCGTGCCCTCGTTTGTAAAAGCTTATTCTTAGTAACCCTTTGCCTGCTCGCCGTTGAGCAGCTTGACCGCGCGGGAAGTACCCAGACGGTCAGCGCCCAGAGCCAGGAACTTTTCCATATCCTCCACGGTGGAGATGCCGCCGGCGGCCTTGACCTTGCAGCGGCCATGCACGCCCTTGACCATCAGCTCCACATCATGGAAGGTAGCGCCTGCGGTGGAGAAGCCGGTGCTGGTCTTGATGTAGTCAGCGCCTGCCTCACAGACAATGTCGCACATCTTTTCCTTTTCCTCGTCGGTCAGCAGGCAGGTCTCGATGATGACCTTCAGGACCTTGTCGCCCACAGCCTGCTTCACGGCACGGATGTCCTCGCGGACAGCATCGTACTCCTTGTTCTTCAGGCGGCCGATGTTGATGACCATATCCACTTCGGAAGCGCCGTTCTCAATGGCCTTCTTTGCCTCAAATGCCTTGGACTCGGTGTCCATGGCGCCCAGAGGGAAACCGACCACGCAGCACACTGGGATGCGGCCTGCCATGTACTCCACGGCCTGCTTCACATAGCAGGTGTTGATGCAGATGGATGCCGTGTGGTTGGCAATAGCCTCATCGCAGATGACCTGGATCTGGGGCCAGGTAGCCTCGGGTTTCAGCAGGGTGTGATCTACATGGGAGAGAATTTCTTCACGGGTCATGTTGTTTTCCTCCATCAGTTCTTGCTGGCACGGTGAACTTTTGCCATGCCCACAGCGCTCAGTGCAATGGCCGTTGCCGACACGGTTGCACCAATGATGCCCAGGACCAGACCGGAAACCAGGAACGCAAAGCCTTTCAAACCACGTTTCATAAAACCGTACCTCCGTTATGTTGTTTTGTCAATTCGCCGCATCTTTTCAGGGACGGCAGGGAGTTTCCTAAGCAAATGATCCGCTGGGGTGGGACCCTGTTGCCGTAGGCAATAGGGCGGGCGATGGAATGGCCCGTTTGCATTTGCGTGGAAAGCTCCCTGCTGGCCCTGCGATGCCGCTTATTTTTTCTTAAAAACGATCAATTTGCTGAACACATAGTTCAGCACCACCACGATCACGTTGGAGAACACCTTGACGCACATTCCCCACAGGGACTGTGCTGCACCGGCTGCAACAAACACCGCCGTAGGGCCGTCGGCCCCGCCGATGACAGCCACCGATGCGCCCGCTGCGGCAGAACTTGCCGGAACTGCGGCAATGCCCACCAGTGTTTCCGGGTGCAGGTGGGTGAACACACCCGTCAGCAGGCTTTCCATCAGCGCTGTGCCCTGGGCGGCCAGCAGGTTGCCGCCCACCACCATGATGACGGCATCCAGCACCAGTGTGCCCAGACGGCAGCTGACAAATGCAGCAAACTCCTTTGCCATGGCCCCGCCCCGCGTTTTGCTGCGGAACACAAAGGCCCGGTTGGTGGCATAGGCAAACAGGATGCACAGCACATTGTCCAGCACGTTGCCCCAGCTGTTGGCAGCTTCGTACCCGAAGATGCTGTTGAACAGCGCATACAGCAC
>CAVDVT010000257.1:0-3240 GCA_963612415.1 bacterium
GTCCGGTGCGGGTACACGGAAAACTACTACGAAGCCTCTCTTTTGACGCTTCATCTTGAAGATATCCTGCAGCATTGGGATGCCGAACGGGAAGCGTTTCTTCAGGGGGCGAGGGCACTGACCAAGCAGTTCCAAAAAGAGAATCCGAACTAAAACAAAATGACCGGGAGGTCTCTCGCAAAGGAGACCTCCCGGTCATTGCTTTTTATAGAACTTAATAGTGCAGCTGGTCAGCGGTCAGGCTTTCCAGAACCGGCAGCATGGCGGCCGCCTCGGCCTTGGCAGTGGGCAGATCCATATCGCGGTAGTTGCCGCATTCCACCTCGCTGGCGCCGGGGATGTCGCCCTCAAACGCGGCCATGAAGCGGAAGGATTCCACCGTCAGCTCCAGAGCTTGTGCCGGGGTCAGGCTCCGGGTCAGCAGGTAGAAGCCGGTGCGGCAGCCCATGGGGCCCACATAGATGACGCCGTCCTTCACGGCACTGTTGCGGGCGTAAGTGGCAAACAGATGCTCCAGCGTGTGGGCAGCACCGGTGGTCAGGTAGTCGCCCTGATTGGGCTTCTTCATCCGGATGTCCCAGGTCAGAACATCGCCGTCCTGGCGGCTCAGGTACATGCCGCGGTCAAGCCTGGTGTGGTCTACGCAGAAACTTGCAATGCGTTCCATGTTGTTCTCCTTCTCAGGCCTGAAGGCGCTGCACACTGCCGTGTGCGCAGTCCACAGCAACGTCCAGACCGTCGCGGATGTGGCTGCAGGCACCGGCGGCACCCACGATGGTGGGCTTGAGCAGAGAGTTGCCCACAATGGCAGCGTGGCTGTTCAGGCCGGGCTCCTCGACCACCAGTGCGGCAGCGTCGCGGACATAACCCAGCATCTCATTGGTGGTGGCAGGGACTACCAGCACCATGCCGGGCTTGAACTTGGCACGCACTTCGTCCAGCGTGCGGCAGACGCAGGCTTTGCCGCTGGCGGAGACCAGATCGGCATTGCCGCGGCCCACGCCCACACCGGTGGCCAGGCAGTTGCCCACCATGTGGATCTTGATCATGTTGGTGGTGCCGGAAACGCCCACGGGGACACCGGCGGTCACAACGGCCAGCTCACCGTTGTGCAGGTAGCCGTTCTTCTGTGCCAGATTGGTGGACATCTCGATCAGCTCGTCGGTGCTGTGGGCGGGGCCCATCAGCAGGGAGGTGATGCCCCAGCTGAGGGACAGCTGACGCTGCACCTGCTCATCCATGACGCAGGCAATGATGGGCTGGGTGGGGCGGTACTTGCTCAGCAGGCGGGCAGTGTGGCCGGATTCCGTCACGGTGACAATGGCAGCAGCGTTCACGTCCTTGGCGGTCAGGCAGGCAGCGTGTGCAGTTGCATCGCTGACGCTGATCTGGCCCTCGGCGGGGCGCTGGGGGCAGTAATGCTCCTCGCTCTCGGTGCGCTCTGCAATGGCGGACATGGTCTTCAGGGCCTCCACAGGGTAGGCACCGGCAGCGGTCTCGCCGGAGAGCATGATGGCAGAGGTGCCGTCGTAGATGGCGTTTGCCACGTCGGAGATCTCGGCGCGGGTGGGGCGGGGGTTCACCATCATGCTGTCCAGCATCTGGGTAGCAGTGACGATGGGCTTGCCAAAGGAGAAGGAGCGGTCGATGATCTTCTTCTGGATGCCGGGCAGCTCGGTGAAGTCGATCTCAACGCCCAGGTCGCCGCGGGCCACCATCACGGCGTCGGCGGCAGCCAGGATGCTGTCGATGTTGTTCACGCCCTCACGGTTCTCGATCTTGGCAATGATGCGGATCTTGGAGTCATACTCGTTGAGCAGGTTGCGGATATCGTAGACGTCCTGTGCGGTGCGCACAAAGGAAGCAGCGATGAAATCAAAGCCGTTCTGGATGCCGAAGATGATGTCCTCCTTGTCCTTCTGGCTCAGGTAGGGCATGGACAGGTGGACGCCGGGCACGTTGACGCCCTTCTTGGTCTTGATCTTGCCGTTGTTCAGCACGGTGCAGATGATGTCGGTGTCGGTGACCTGCTCAATGTGCAGCATGATCAGGCCGTCGTCCAGCATGATGGTGCCGCCGGGCTGCACATCCTGGGGCAGATCCTTATAGGTGATGGAGCAGATCTCCTTGGTGCCCTCCACTTCGCGGGTGGTCAGGGTGAAGGTCTGGCCTGCTTCCAGCATCTCAGTGCCGTTCTTGAAGTCCTTCAGGCGGATCTCGGGGCCCTTGGTGTCCAGCAGGGCAGCAACGGGCTTGCCCAGTTCTTCGCGCAGGGCCTTCAGCTTTGCCAGACGGCCGCCATGCTCCTCATAGGAGCCGTGGGAAAAATTGAAACGGGCCACATTCATGCCGTTGGCGATCAGGTCGCGCAGGACATTGCCCTGATCGGTGGAAGGGCCAAGGGTGCAGATGATCTTCGTTTTTCTCATAAAATACCTCCGACTTTCTCTACAATTCTCTCTCTATTTTGACGCGGCAGCCCTCGTGGCTGCTTTTACGGCAGGCGGTGCTTTGCTTCCGCCTGCGGCGGCGGTTGACGCCAATATGGTCGTATCAGAAAACCATACCACTTTATCTTATAAACACTTGGATACAATAGGGCAAGAGAAATCTTTGCTAAGAATCCGTTAAGATTTCATAAGGTTTGCCCAAAATTGTTTCCCGGGCAAAAAAGCTTGCATCCACGGCGGGATTTGCTTATAATGAGTATATGCAAAAGTGCTACTGTTCCGGGGCTTTCCCCGGAGGAAAATGGAGTAAAATGCTATGGAAAAACGTGTGTTTCTGATCGTTCTGGACAGCTTTGGCATCGGCGCAGAGCCGGATGCAGCCGCCTTTGGCGACGAGGGCACCAATACCCTGGGCGCCATTGCAAAGCACCCCAACTTCAACTGCCCCAACCTGCGGCAGCTGGGCATGTTCAACATTGACGGCGTGACCGCCGGGGAAAAGACCGAGGCCCCCACGGGCGCCTTTGCCCGCCTGCAGGAGCAGAGCATGGGCAAGGATACCACCATCGGCCACTGGGAGATCGCCGGTGTGGTCAGCCCCAAACCGCTGCCCACCTTCCCGGAGGGTTTCCCCGAGAGCCTGATCCACGAGTTTGAGGAAAAGACCGGCCACAAGGTGCTGTGCAACAAGCCCTACTCCGGCACCCAGGTGCTGAAAGACTACGGCGAGCAGGCCCTTGCGGAGAACGCCCTCATCGTCTACACCAGCGCCGACAGCGTCTTCCAGGTG
>CAVDVT010000258.1:0-3224 GCA_963612415.1 bacterium
CACTGTATGCCATATATTCGTCAGCCGGGATGCGGGTGAGCTGCTGGCAGCTGCGGCGCAGCTCCTCCACCTCGCGGCGGTGCAGGGTATCCAGCTGGTCTTTTTCGGCATACAGTTCTTCCAGCAGAGCCGTTGTCTCGGGGGCCGTCATCAGCTTCTGGCGCTCTCCGGCCAGAATGCTGAGGGCCACGCCCCGGCCCTCAGCGGTGTTCCTGGGGGCCACCGTCACGGCATCCAGATACAGACTGCTCTCGGCACAGGTGTAAGCATACAGTTTCTTCTGCAGTGCGTCCAGTGCGCACAGCTTTTCCATTTGCTGCATCGATCATTCTCCTTTTTCATTCCTGTGTGGGAAAGGCCGCGTTTTTCCAGAAAAATTTCCGCCGGACTTCCGGGTCCGGGTCCGGGATCTCAAACGTGTACCGTTCCGTTGCGTTGATCACAGTGGTGCCGCCATGGCTGCATACCCGGGGCAGGCTGGCGTCATAATTCAGGTGGACATGCCCGTGGACGAACCACTTTGGCTGGTATTCTTCCAACAGATCATTGAAACAGGCAAAGCCTTTGTGGGCCCGGTCGGTGCCGTCGTTCAGGCCAGCCGCCGGGGCATGGGTCAGCAGCAGATCAATGCCGCCTGCACGGTGTGCTGCAAACCAGAGTTTCCGCGCACGCCGCCGCATCTCCCGCTCCGTATACTGGAAGGTATCCTCCCGGTTGTAGCGCTGGCAGCCGCCCAGACCCATGATGCGCAGCCCTTTCCAGATGTAGATCTGGTCATCCACGCAGATACAGCCGCCCGGTTCCCCGTTGTAGCGGTAGCTGCCGTCGTGGTTTCCATGCACATACAGAATCGGAGCCGCCGTAAAGTTGGTCAGATATTCCAGATATTTCTGGGGCAGATCGCCGCAGGAAAGGATCAGGTCGATCCCGTCCAGCCGTTCCCGGGTATTGTATTCCCACAGGGCTTTGGAAGGGATATCGGAAATCGCAAGTATTTTCACGTCCGCAACGCTCCTCTGTTGAATTTTTCAGGTCTTTACAGGGGCATCCCTGTCAGGCTTTTCAGTCCGTTGATCTCCATCAGGCCCCGCATCTTGGCATCCAGCTGGTCATACTGGGGCAGGCTGCCCTCCACGCACTCGCCCAGCCAGTCCATCTCCATCAGTTCCTTGGGGGTGTAGGTATCCGCCGCCGGGGCTTTGGGGATGTGTCCCTGTGCAAAGATGCCCGAGGGGAAGATGGGCAGCTCATTGGCGCGCAGGGTCTTTTCCATCAGGTCCAGCAGCTGGCGGGTGCCCAGCGGCAGCGGCTCATAGTAATCCAGCCGCTCAGCATCGCTGCGGAAGCCCCACCAGTAGTTGATGGCTTTCCCGTTGGCACCGCTGTCCCAGGTACCCTCAAAAATCGAGCGGATGATGCCGATATAAAAGGCTTCCCATTTCCACACCGGCAGAGCCACCGGCTCCATGCTGCCATCCGGCAGGCGGCGGCACAGCCCATATTCCCGGTCGCTGCCCACGGGCTCGTGGGGGTTGCGGGCGTAGAACAGGGTGATATCCGGGCAGTCGGCAAAATCCAGCGGCTTCCCTGCCTCGGGCAGGCAGGCCCAGCGCAGCAGGATGTGGCTGGCGGGCCGCACGGTGCGCAGACCGCGCGCAAAGGCATTGATTGCCGCCGGCACTCCATACACCGGGTTCGTTGCCACATAGCCCACCCGGTCGCTCTGGTTCAGGATGCCGGCCAGCATGCCCAGCAGATAGTTTGCCTCATAGGTACGCGGGTAATAGGTGCGCACCAGCGGGTGGGGCGTGTTCAGGCCGCAGTTCAGGAACTTGGTCTTGGGGTGCTGGGCCGCCACCTTCAGGCAGGCCGGACGCATCCGGATGCTGGTGGTGAACACCACATCCGCATTGTCGTGGGCCACTTCTTCCAGGATCTGCTCTGCGTCCACTTCCGGGGCAACATTTTCCCGGTTGGTGATGATGAGCCGGTCGGGGAACTCCTGCCGCAGTGCCTCAATGCCCTTCTCATGGCCGCGCACCCAGGCGCTGGTGTTGGCGTCGTACTCATGCAGGAACACCACCCGCAGCTCACTGGGCTTGCTGAAGATGTTCAGCTTGCTCAGCAGCGGCTCGCTGCCGGGCTTCGGCTCCAGCGAAAGCTGCACGGCATGGGGCTCCGTCAGGATCTTGATCTCGTCCCAGAGCTTGGCAAGGTTGGCCCGCACCTGACTGGGGGTCGACTGGCAGGCGTCGGAATAGCGGTAGACCGACAGGTACACCAGCAGCGCGTCGCCGGGTGTCAGATCCAGCGCAGAGCCGCCCAGCGCATAGAACTGCTGGCTGAACATGGTGTAAAGCGCGGAGAAATTCAGCCGATCGTCATCCGTCCACGCCTCACCGGAGGCCTTGCAGACCAGCGTCTGCAGCTTGGCATAACCGCCCAGCCGCGAGAACTGGACATTGTTGACCCGGCTCAGTTTATAAAAATCGAGAAACTCGTAGTAGATCTTATTCTCCAGCGTGTCGTTTCTGGCCGGGACCAGCCGGGTGACGGTGCCAGGGATGGTGACCGCCTCATAATACTTGAGGACGGATACCCGCTTGTTGCCCTCCTGCACATAGAACTTGTTCAGGTACTCATAGGCAATGATGGGGGTGTGGATGCCTTCTTCCAGATGCGCTTCACACAGGTTCGACCACTTGGCGGCAAACTCGGTGTCATCATCCAGAAGCGGCATGAAATTGGCGGCAAAGGCCGTGTGGCGGCCGCTGGTCTTGGTGCCAACGATGCTCTCCGCCGGGATATCCACCAGCCCCAGCGGCTCCTGCGCCACAATGTCCACCCCCACCAGCAGGTCATCCAGCACGGCAAGGTAGGGGGACTGATTTTTTGCCACACAGGCACGGTATGCGCGCTGGCCGGCGCGTAAAGCACTTCTATAATCTTCTAACATAGCCACAGCAGGACTCCCTTCTCAGATGGCTTTCGTTGTTCCTTTCCCTCCCGTTGTCCCATAACCATGGACACCGGTCCAAGGACAGTATAGCATGAAAATCAGATTTGTGGGAGATTTTCTCCGGCAAAGGTGTTGATTTACAGAAATTTTTCAGGTACGATAAATAGAAAGATCGATTTGTGAGGTGTCTTTATGCAGACAGAACAGCTGCCCCGTCTGGAAGCGGGGGAATATCCCGGCGGCGTGTGGTACTATGAGCCCCATA
>CAVDVT010000259.1:0-3219 GCA_963612415.1 bacterium
CGGATTGGAAAGAACGGAAAAGCGTTCAAGATGCGGTAATTTGGAAGTATTAAAACAACTATTACCTGTTTGTACAGATACCGATGCAGGCTCACGTCGGTAAGATGAATCAAACTGCCTAATACCGAGTTGTAAAAAACTCGCCGTCTCCACAAGGAGACGGCGAACTAAATCTTATATTGCTTTTTTGTCTGCTTGGAGGAGTACACCTTATAGGCCAGTAGAAACTTAAAGCATACTTTTCACTTCGCTCCTCTTTGTCCAAACACAACGCCAACGGTCTTGATCAGGATCACGATATCCTGCCAGATGGTCCAGTTGTCGATGTACTGAACGTCCAGCTTCACAACATCCTCAAAGTTTTCAATGTTGCTGCGGCCGCTCACCTGCCACAGGCCGGTGATGCCGGGCTTCATGGACAGGCGGCGCTTGTGGTGGCTCTCGTACTGGCGGTACTCGTCCAGCGTGGGCGGGCGGGTGCCCACCAGGCTCATGGAGCCCATCACAACGTCAAAGAACTGCGGCAGCTCGTCGATGCTGGTGCGGCGGATGAACTTGCCCACCTTGGTGATGCGGGGGTCGTCCTCCATCTTGAACATCAGGCCGTTCATCTCGTTCTTGGCCATCAGCTCTTTTTTGCGTTCCTCAGCGTCAATGTACATGCTGCGCAGCTTGTGGATGTAGAAAACGCGGCCGTTCCGGCCCACGCGGCGCTGCTTGAAGATCAGCGGGCCGGGGCTTTCCAGCTTCAGGGGAATGGCCACAATGGCAATGATGGGAAGGCTGATGATGCAGCCCACCAGACCGCCCACAAGGTCCAGCGCGCGTTTCAGCACCTGGTCCCGCAGCTTCAGCTCCACAGTGCCCATGGTCACCACATTGCTTCCGGCGCAGCGGCCCAGATTCCGGCTCAGCCGCACCGCGCTGGTCTCGTTGCAGCAGGCCTTCTCGATGCGGTCCAGCACCGGCAGGCGGAAGTGGACGGTCAGGCCCATGCTCTCCATCTCCTCAAGGTAGGGGAGAAGTCCTTCTTCACGTTCCAGAGCAACATCCAGATAGACCTCGTCCAGCGCAGCCTGCCGGATCCAGTCCATAAAGGTGTCGTAGTTGGCTTTGACCTCCACGCCCTCAATGGTGCCGGTCACCTGCTCCGGAGCGGCCTCCAGAATGGCAACGCCGGTGATCTTCTTCGACCAGTCCTTTTTCAGGTCCCGGATGATCTCCTCCGCACCGTCGCGGAGGGTGACCACGCCCACCAGACTCTGCAGGTTGATGTGGCGGGAGTGCATCAGATAATATTTCAGCAGCACATGTGCGCCGGTCATGACAAAGCTGTTGATGACCGGTACCAGCACCAGCAGATAGCGCGAGTCCAGCATCTTGGCCTTGGTCAGCGCCAGCTCGGCGGTATTGATCAGGGTCAGCAGAACGTTGAACCGCACGGAGATCGAGATCTCCCGGCGGGTGGAGCGCATCACGATGTTTTCGCTCTGGTCAAAACTCAGAAAAGCGATCAGGTAGGCCAGCAGCAAAAGCAGAAAGCCTTCCGCCATCTGTTCGGAGCTGAACTGCCCCATTTTTCCAAGCAGACTGTCTGTGACCAGCCATGCCAGCCCGATGCTCACCGCAAGAGACAACAGGTCAGCAGCAAAAAGGTAACCATATTGCAGTTTTTCACGTTTTGTAATCATATGATCTCCGCGTTTTCTCTATCCTCGTATAACCAAACAATGCTCGGGAACGCCGGGGCCGTCTGACCGCAAAGAAGGCCCGCAGACACTTTTATAATTTTACCATATCGGTATTTTACTTTCAATAGGTATGGGGAGAATAGAAAGACTTTTGGTCGAATTTGTTTGAGCAAAGTAAAAATTTGGAATCTTTCGGGCATAATTACCACATTTCGTCCCAGATACCGGAAATGTTTGTTAATAAATTATCCATCCCCTGTCCTTGCATTGCACACGCATTTTGTTTATAATAAGGATGTACGGGGCGGCAACCCCGATAGCGAGTGAAATTCGATTCCGAACGAAAAGAATTTGAGAGGAGTTTATTACCATGGGTTTAGGTAAGAAGACGATCGACGATCAGAACTACTGCGGCAAGAAGGTCCTTGTCCGCTGCGATTTCAACGTCCCGATGAAGGACGGTGTCATCACCAACGAGAACCGCATCAACGCAGCTCTGCCCACCATCCAGAAGCTGGTCAACGACGGCGCAAAGGTCATCCTGTGCAGCCATCTGGGCAAGCCCAAGAACGGCCCCGAGGCAAAGTTCAGCCTGGCTCCCGTTGCTGTGGCCCTGAGCGCAAAGCTGGGCAAGACCGTTGTGTTTGCTGACGACGACAATGTTGTGGGCGAGAACGCAAAGGCTGCTGTGGCTGCCATGAACAACGGCGACGTTGTCCTGCTCCAGAACACCCGCTTCCGCAAGGAAGAAACCAAGAATATGCCGGAGTTCAGCCAGGATCTGGCTTCTCTGGCTGACGCATATGTGGACGACGCCTTCGGCAGCTGCCACCGCGCACACTGCTCCACGGCCGGTGTCACCGACTACATCAAGGATACCGCTGTCGGTTACCTGATGGAGAAGGAGATCAAGTACCTGGGCAACGCCGTGAACGATCCCGAGCGTCCCTTCACCGCCATTCTGGGCGGCGCCAAGGTCGCTGACAAGCTGAACGTCATCTCCAACCTGCTGGAGAAGGTCGATACCCTGATCATCGGCGGCGGCATGGCCTACACCTTCATCAAGGCTCAGGGCTATGAGGTCGGCAAGAGCCTGTGCGACGACTCCAAGCTGGACTACTGCAAGGAGATGATGGCCAAGGCTGAGGAAAAGGGCGTCAAGCTGCTGCTGCCCGTGGATGCTGCCTGCATCAAGGACTTCCCCGATCCCATCGACGCTCCCGTTGAGACCACCATTGTTCCTGTCACCGCCATCCCGGCTGACATGGAAGGCTGCGACATCGGCCCCGAGACCATGAAGATCTTTGCAGACGCTGTTAAGGCTTCCAAGACCGTGGTCTGGAACGGCCCCATGGGCGTGTTCGAGAACCCCACTCTGGCTGCCGGTACTCTGGCCGTGGCCAAGGCTATGGCTGAGAGCGATGCTACCACCGTGATCGGCGGCGGTGACAGCGCTGCAGCTGTCCAGCAGATGGGTCTGGGCGATCAGATGACCCACATCTCCACCGGCGGCGGTGCTTCTCTGGAG
>CAVDVT010000260.1:0-3203 GCA_963612415.1 bacterium
TCAGGCGGCTTTCCAGCTGCTCGTCCCGCAGCCGCCGCCAGACCCGCACCATGGCCAGCTTGATGACATCCGCAGCAGTGCCCTGAATGGGGGTGTTGCGGGCCATCCGCTCGCCGCTGTTCCGGATGTTCCGGTTGTTGCTGGTCAGCTCCGGCAGGGAGCGGCGGCGTCCGAACAGGGTGGAAACGTAGCCGCAGGCCCGGGCGTCGGCAATGGTCTTTTCCATATAGCCGTCCACCTTGGGGAAGGCAGCCAGATAGCTCTTGAGGAAGGCGTCGGCTTCCTTGACCGAAACGCCGATGTCCTTGGACAGGCTGTATGCGCCCTTGCCGTACATGATGCCAAAGTTGATGGCCTTGGCAGAGGAGCGCAGCCGGGGCGTGATGTCGTCCGGCATCATATTGTAGATCTTAGCCGCCGTGCTGCGGTGGATGTCGGCGCCGGAGCGGAACGCTTCCTGCATATGCTCGTCGCCGGTGACATGGGCAAGGATGCGCAGCTCGATCTGGCTGTAATCGGCATCCACCAGCACACAGCCGGGCTTTGCAATAAAGTAGGCCCGGAGCTGGCTGCCCAGCTCGGTGCGGATGGGGATGTTCTGCAGGTTGGGGTTGTCGGACGAGAGCCGCCCGGTGCGGGCTTCGGTCTGGTTGAAGCGGGTGTGGATGCGGCCATCCTCCGCAATGACCTTCAGCAGGCCCTCCACATAGGTGGAGTTCAGCTTCTGGTAGGCGCGGTACTGCAGGATGTCTTCCACCAGCGGGTAGTCCCGCAGAGCTTCCAGCGTTTCGGCGTCGGTAGACCAGCCCCGCTGGGTCTTTTTGCCGTGGGGCAGGCCCATGGTGTCAAACAGCATCTCGCCCAGCTGCTTGGGGCTGTTGGGGTTGAAGCTGGTGCTTCCGGTCTCCATCTGGATGCGGCTCAATACCAGCTCCAGCTCACTGCGCATCCGCTCGCCAAAGGCTTCAATGCCGGCGCGGTCCACCAGAACACCGGTGCGGGTCATGTCGGCCAGCACCTGCGCCAGCGGGAACTCGATCTCGTTGTAC
Organism: bacterium; assembly: GCA_963612415.1. GTDB lineage: Bacteria > Bacillota > Clostridia > Oscillospirales > Ruminococcaceae > Faecalibacterium. Next base: position 1,050 of record CAVDVT010000260.1, read on the forward strand.
AGGGCGTCTTCGCCGTTTTCGGTGATCTCGGCCTTCATCCGGGCAAACAGGTCGGCCAGAGAACCGGCGTCGGGCCACTCCTCGCAGAGGAAGGCGGCCTGTGCCCGGTAGCTGGTGATGAGGGTGGACACCTGATACTTGCTGGCCGAAGCGTCCAGCAGGTAGGCGGCCAGCTTGCCGTCCCACACGATGCTGCTGCCCCAGTGTCCGGCGGCCATGGCCTTGGCGTAAAGGGGGGCGGAGTCAAAGACGTCCAGCGTTACGGCGGGGTCGTCCAGCAGCGCCACCAGTTCTTCGTCGGTCAGGGGATAGACGGTGCTGCCCTGCACGGCGTACCAGCTCTCGGGCTGGACGACAGCGTTTTTCTTGCCCAGCACGGCAGGGCGGGCCGCCAGCAGGAAATGGCCGGCCCGGTCGGCAGGCAGAGCGGCCACCACGGCCTGCTCCACGGGAACGCTTTCCGGGTCCTGTGCCGGGGCAATGCCCTCCAGCCCGAAGCGGGTGATCAGGGTCTGCAGTTCCAGCTCCTGCATCAGACGCACCGCAGCGGCCTTGTCCCCCTCCGAAATGGCATAAGCACCCTCAGCGGTGTCGATGGGGGCGTCGATGCGGATGGTGCCCAGCACATGGCTCAGCTCGGCATCCGCTCTGCATTCTGCCAGATGTTCCCGCTGCTTGGGCTTGATGAGCTTATCATCCAGATTGGCGTAGACCCCTTCCAGCGTGCCGAACTTCTGCACCAGTGCCAGCGCGGTCTTTTCGCCAATGCCGCGCACACCGGGGATGTTGTCGGAGGTGTCGCCCATCAGGCTCTTGACCTCAATGAGTTGCTTGGGTTCAATGCCGTATTTTTCGTGGATGGCGTCCAGGTCCATGGTCACGGTCTTGCTGCGGCCCATGGCACTGGTGGCCAGCAGCACGGTGGTGCTTTCGCTCACCAGCTGCAGGCTGTCGCGGTCTCCGGTGGCAAGGAAGCAGTCGTCCTGCCGTGCCTCGCAGGCGGCGGCCAGGGTGCCAAGGATGTCGTCGGCCTCCCAGCCCTCAGCCGTCACCTGCCGGTAGCCCAGGTCGGTGAGCAGCTGCTTCAGCACCGGCATCTGCTGGGCCAGCTCGTTGGGCATGGCATGGCGGGTGGCCTTGTAGCCATCGTACATCTTGTGGCGGAAGGTGGGGGCCTTCAGGTCAAAGGCCACGGCCACCTCGTCGGGCTGGCACTCCTTGAGCAGGGAGAGCATGATATTCAGAAAGCCAAAAATGGCGTTGGTATAGCGGCCGTCCTTGGTGGTCAGCAGCTTGATGCCAAAAAAGGCACGGTTTGCAATGCTGTTGCCGTCAATGACCAGTAAACGCATAACGTGTGTTCCTCCAATCCATAACTTCACATCTTATAGTATAGCACAAAATGGAGGGCAGGGGGAGGGGTTGTGGAAATTTCAGCGGGATGGATGTGCCGGAACACAAAAAATGCCCCGCCGGAACAGCAGCCCGGCGGGGCAGGGGTAACCTCACTCCGAAATGGTGATGGCGCTGACGGGGCAGGTCTGGGCGGCGTCCACGGCGCCGGGCACCGCGTCGGCCGGGATCTCGCCCAGCATGGCAATGGCAAGGGTGCCCTCCATCTGGAACACTTCAGGGCAGATGCCTGCGCACTGGGTGCAGCCGATGCACAGGTCGGGGTCAACAAATGCTTTCATACAGAAGCTCCTTTCCGGGAAAATGGCTCGCCTTCTCTCCCAGAGGGAGAGCCGGGAGCGGCTTTTTGCAAGAAAGAGTATAACCATAAAGCAGGTGAATTATCCCTAGGATTTTTCTGCCGGATATGGTACAATGGGCAGAGAATTTTGGAGGACAGAGCGATGAACATTCAGATCTTTGGCACCAGCAAGTGCTTTGATACCAAAAAGGCCCAGCGCTACTTCAAGGAGCGGGGCATCAAGTTCCAGATGATCGACCTGAAGGAAAAAGAGATGAGCCGGGGCGAGTTTGAGAACGTTGCCCGGGCGCTGGGCGGCTGGGAAAAGCTCGTGAACCCGAACGCCAAGGACAAGCAGACACTGGCGCTGCTGGACGCGCTGGTGGACTGGCAGAAAGAGGACAAGCTGTTTGAGAACCAGCAGCTGTTTTTGACCCCCATCGTCCGCAACGGCAGAAAGG
>CAVDVT010000261.1:0-3198 GCA_963612415.1 bacterium
TACCTGGGCAAGGCCATGGGCCTGATCGACAAGAACATCAACTGGCTGGGCGATGAGCGGTTTGCTCTGGGCTGCATCATCCTCATCCTGCTGACCACCTCCGTGGGCCAGCCCATCGTTCTGTATGTTTCTGCTCTGGGCAACGTGGATCAGAGCATCGTGGAAGCTGCTGAAGTGGACGGCGCTACCGATTTCCAGTGCTTCTGGAAGATCAAGTGGCCTGCCATCATGCCCACCACCCTGTACATTCTGGTCATCACCACCATCAACTCCTTCCAGTGCTTTGCGCTGATCCAGCTGCTGACTTCCGGCGGCCCCAACCACAGCACGGATACCATTATGTACTACATCTACTACACGGCCTTCAAGCTGTACCGCTACGGTTACGGCAACGCCATGGGCGTCGTGCTGGCTGTCATCATTGCCATCCTGTCTGCGATCCAGTTCAAGGTTGGCAATCAGAACAATTGAGGAGGTGCGTAACAATGAGTGCAACTGCTGCAACCGCAAAAAAGCAAAAGCCCTTGAAGCGTCACCCCAGTAAGCTGAAGCAGGCCAGCGCCTATACCATCCTGACCATCATCCTGATCAGCATCGTGGCTGTGACCTTCGCCTTCCCCCTGTACTGGATCATCACCGGTTCCTTCAAGACCGGCGCTGCCATCAACTCCACCACCCCGGAATGGTGGCCCCACGAGTGGGTGCTGACCAACTACCAGAAGCTGTTCGCCGGCAAGAGCGCACCCCTGTGGCAGCTGGCCATCCCCTTCAGCGCACATTTCAGCGCCGATGGTGAGCCCATCTACTTCTCGGTCGGCCCCACCGCTCCTGCTGCTCTGCGCTGGATGATCAACACCGTGTTCATGGCAGTGGTTTCCATGATCCTCACCTGCATCACCGCCGCCATGGCTGGTTATGCACTGGCCAAAAAGCGCTTTGTGGGCCGCAAGCTGCTGTTCACCCTGATCGTGTGTGCAATGGCTCTGCCCAAGCAGGTCATCCTGATCCCCCTGCTGCGTGAGATGAGTTCCCTGAACCTGTACAACACCATCTGGGCGGTCATCTTCCCCATTGTCGGCTGGCCGTTTGGTGTGTTCCTGATGAAGCAGTTCAGTGAAGGCATTCCCACCGAAATGCTGGAAGCTGCCCGTATCGACGGTGCAAGCGAAGCCAAGACCTTTGTCAGCATCGTCCTTCCCATGGTCAAGCCGGGCATCGGCGCTCTGGCCATCTTCACCTTCATCAACAGCTGGAACGATTACTTCATGCAGTTGATCATGCTGTCCAGCACCAGCAACCTGACCATTTCTCTGGGCATTGCAAAGCTGCAGGCCGAGAACAGCACCGACTTCGGTCTGATCATGGCCGGTGCCGCACTGGCTGCTGTGCCCATCATCATCATCTTCCTCATCTTCCAGAAATACTTCACCAAGGGCATTGCAATGGGTGCCGTTAAGGGCTAAAAAGGAGACATAATTATGAAAGATATCACGAAGTATCAGGGTGTGATCCCCGCATTCTACGCCTGCTATGACAAAGAAGGCAACATTTCCACCGAGGGCGTCAAGGCCCTCACCCGCCACCTGATCGCCAAGGGCGTCAAGGGCGTGTACGTGGGCGGTTCTTCCGGCGAGTGCATCTACCAGCACGTGGACGAGCGCAAGGCTGTTCTGGAAGCTGTGATGAGCGAAGCCAAGGGTAAGCTGACCGTCATTGCACACGTTGGCTGCAACAACACTGCCGATAGCGTGGAGCTGGCCCGTCATGCTGAGAGCGTGGGCGTGGATGCCATCGCTTCCATCCCCCCCATCTACTTCCATCTGCCTGAGTACGCCATTGCCGCCTACTGGAACGCCATGTCCGCAGCCGCTCCCAACACGGAGTTCGTCATCTACAACATTCCCCAGCTGGCAGGCACCGGCCTGACCATGAGCCTGCTCAAGGAGATGCTGAAGAACCCCAACGTTGTGGCTGTCAAGAACAGCTCCATGCCCACCCAGGATATCCAGATGTTCAAGGATGCCGGCATTGCTGCCCGCGGCGAAGGCAACTTCGTGGTCTTCAACGGACCCGATGAGCAGTTCGTTTCCGGCCGTGTCATCGGTGCAGACGGCGGCATCGGCGGCACCTACGCCGTGATGCCGGAGCTGTACCTGGCCATGAATGACCACATCAACAAAGGCGAGATCAAAGAAGCACAGGCCATCCAGTACGATGCCGACCGCATCATCTACAAGATGTGCGAGGCTCACGGCAACCTGTACGCCGTGCAGAAGGAGATCCTGCGCCGGATGTATGGTCTGGAACTGGGCGGTGTGCGCGAGCCCATGCCCAGCCTGATCCCCGAAGATGAGCCCATCGTGGCCGAAGCACAGGCCATGATCGAGGCTGCCATCGCCAAGCTGTAAACCGAACAAGCGCCCCCTCTCCGTCTCTTTTCAGAGGGGAGGCGGGCGCTTCTTTTTATGGGAGGAAATGCCATGATCTGCGATACTCTGGATCATCTGCACCTGTACAAAGGGTTCCAGAAAAACCTTGATACGGCCATTGATTTTCTGGCCGCTCACCCGCTGGATACCCTGCCGCTGGGCCGCACCGAGGTGGATGGCGACAACGTGTTCATCAACACCATGGACGCCGACCTGAACCCCCACGCCGGTTCCCACGCGGAATATCACCACGTTTACGCCGATCTGCAGATCGACCTGACCGGCGGTGAGGGCTGGGGCTACGAGACGGACCCCGGTGTGGAAGTAGAGCCTTACAAGCCCGATATCGGCAAAAAAGACAGTGAAGACGCCGTGTTCGGCACCCTGGGTGAAGGACGGTTCGTCCTGTTCTTCCCCGGCGAGCTGCACCGTCCCGGCGTAAAAATGCCCGAATGCAGCCATGTCCGCAAAGCTGTTGTCAAGATCAGAATGGAGGATAAATACCATGGATAAGGAAAAACTGTTCAACCAGATCAAAGGCGGTCTGATCGTGTCCTGCCAGGCTCTGGAGACCGAGCCCCTTTACACCAAGGAAGGCGGTGTGATGCCCCTGATGGCCAAGGCAGCTGCCATGAGCGGCGCTGTGGGCATCCGTGCCAATACGGTGCGCGACATCACCCAGATCAAGGAAGTGGTGGACCTGCCCGTCATCGGCATCATCAAGAAGGATTACCCCGGCACCCCGATGTACATCACCGTCACCATGAAG
>CAVDVT010000262.1:0-3175 GCA_963612415.1 bacterium
CCACCGGCCCGGTGGGCCAGGGCGAGGGCACGTACCGTACCAGACGGTCGCCCTGCACCAGCGCCAGCGCCGGGAAATTCACCGAAGCAAAGGCGTCGTAGCTGATGGTTTTATTCTTCTTGGCGCGGGTGCCTGCGATGACGTGCCCGCCAAACACCACCATTACGCCCCGGCTGCCCGGGTCCAGGGCACAGATCACGCTGTCACGCAGGTTCTTTTTGGCATCGGTGATCTCGTTGGAGATGGGCTGCTGGGCACCGGTGAGGATGATGGGCTTGTCGGCGTTCTGGATCAGGTAGGAAAGCGCGGCTGCCGAGTAGGCCAGCGTGTCGGTGCCGTGGCAGATGATGAAGCCGTCGTAGAGGGCATAGTTTTCCTGCACGGCCTTGGCCATCATGAGCCAGTGTTCCGGGCCAAGGTCGGTGCTGTCGATGCTGCACAGCGCCAGCGTTTCCGGGCAGCAGAGCTGCTGCAGCTCGGGCAGGTGCGCCAGCAGTTCCTCGCTGGTCAGAACGGGCCTGAGCCCCTGTGCGGTGCGCACACTGGCAATGGTGCCGCCGGTGGTGATAAAAAGCAAGCGCTGCTTGGACATAAAAGGGAGCCTCCACGGTATTTTTTGAATCGCATTCAGTATAACACAAAAGAGCAGAACTGTCATAGAAATTCAAGAAAGATTGTGTATAATAAAGAAAAAGGAAAAGGAGAACAACTATGTCCAACATCGTCATCATCGGTTCCGGCCCGGCAGGGGTGTCGGCAGCGCTGTACGCGGCCCGGGCAGGGGTCAGGACGACCGTGCTGACCAAAGGCCCCGGCGCACTGGCCCGGGCTGAGAAAATTGAAAATTACTACGGCTTTTCCCAGCCCATCACCGGCGCCGAGCTGGAACAGCGGGGCATTGAAGGGGCCAAAGCCGTTGGCGTGGAGTTTGTCACCACCGAGGCGGTGGGCCTGACCTATACTGACCGACTGACCGTGGAAACGCTGGCCGGGGACTTCCCTGCCGACGCAGTCATTCTGGCAACGGGCGCTTCCCGTGCGGCTCCCCGCATCCCCGGGCTTGCCGGGCTGGAGGGCCATGGCGTGAGCTACTGCGCCACCTGTGATGCCTTTTTCTACCGTGGAAAGGATGTGGCGGTGCTGGGCAGCGGCGAGTACGCCCTGCACGAGGTGCAGGCCCTGCTGCCGGTGGTACACAGCGTGACCCTGCTCACCGGCGGTGCGCCCTTGACGGCACAGTTCCCGCCGGAAGTGGCGGTGCGGGAGGAACCCGTGGAAGCCATCCTCGGGGAGGAGCGGGTCACCGGCGTCCAGCTTTCCGGCGGCGGGATACTGGAGGTATCCGGTGTGTTCGTGGCACTGGGCGTGGCAGGCAGCACCGCGCTGGCCCGCAAGCTGGGGGCCGAGGTGGACGGCAATAAGATCGTGGTGGATGATAAGATGCAGACTGCCCTGCCCGGCCTGTATGCTGCTGGGGACTGCACCGGCGGGCTGCTGCAGGTGGCCAAGGCCGTGTATGAAGGTGCCGTGGCCGGTACGGAAGCCGCCAGAGCGGTGCGCAGATAATATGAAAAAAGGACGCTGTACCATGCGGTACAGCGTCCTTTTTACTGCGCTTTACTCAGCTCTGGCAGCCGGATTCTTCCTCAATGCCGGTAAAATCGCTGGCATCAGCGATCTTGGTCACATCGAACTTGCCGTTCTCGTCCTTGGGGGCAACGGCGGGGCCGGCCTCCACGGGGTTCACGGGCGTTTCGTCGGCCGCGGGCTTCTCCTCAGCCGTTTCGGGCTGGGCAGCAGGCTCTGCGGCATGGGCGGCTTCCACGGGCTCGGCAGCCGGAGCCGCGGCGGGCTCAGGTGCCTTTTCAAAGGCGGGAGGCCATGCGTCGCCGGGAGCGGCCTTTTCGGCCTCCTTGGCTTCACCCTCTGCATAGGCCTCGGCGGTCTTTTCTGCCTCGGCGGGGTCCTTTTCTGCTTCTTCGGGGAATTCCACGCTCTCAACATGGAGCGGGTCCTTGTCGTTCAGAACTTTGTCCAGCACGACAATGGCGGCACCGGTAACAGCCACGGCTGCAGCGGCACCCAGAACACGGAACAGAGTTTTCATGATGCAGTCCTCCCTTGTAGAGTTTGGATTAAGAGAATGTTACGACATCGTTCAGCGGCTTTTCGGCAGGCTCCACCGAGATGGCGGTCAGCACCGGGCCCTTGCCGCGGTAGATGTTGTGGAACTTGTAATTGACCTTGGCGGTCACGGTGATCCATGCGCGCTGCTCAAGGGCCTTGTAGCCGTCGTAGCTGCACGGGAAGCCGACGAACTGGATGTCCTGCACGCAGCAGGTCATGGCAAAGCGGCCGGGCACAAAGCTGTTTTTGCCGGCGCGGTTGGTCTGGCAGACCTGTGCCAGGAATTTTACCGTCTTGCCCGCATACTTCTGGGGCTCGTCCTGGCAGTCCATATACCAGATGCCAAAATCATCGTCGCCGATCTCCACCACCGGGGCGTTCAGGTCAAAGGGCAGCGGGTCGGGGATGTCGTCGTAAGCCACGCTGCCGTCGGCGAACTCATAGGCGATGTCGCACTTGCGGGAAGCCTGACGCACCAGCTTGTGCAGCTCCTGCCGGGCGGCATCGTTGTTCACAGCCTCGGCGCGGTTGAACACGATCAGCTCACTGCGGGCGATCTTGTCCAGCATCAGGCTGCGCATGGAGTTGTCGCGGGCATAGGTCAGGGCTGTGGTGCCGTCGGCCGTGGCGATGCACTGGTAGACGATCCAGTTCTGGGGCAGATTGTTGGCCAGATCCTGCAGCAGCCACATGCCGTTGTACTCAATGACCACGCGGCCTGCGCCGGATTCCTTTTCCAGCTTGGTCAGGTTCTGGGGGTTCAGTTCAGACTTGTCCTCGATCACCTTCAGGGTCACGCCGGGGAAGGCGAACTTCTTCTCGTTGTATTCTTCTTCGCCCTCCTCGCAGACCAGCAGCAGGGTCTTGTCGCCGGAGTCGAAGTTGGGGTCTTCAAAGGTCTCCTGAATGAATTTGGTCTTGCCGCTTTCGAGGAAGCCCACAAACAGGTAAACCGGGATCTCGTTTGCCATAATTGGTTTTACTCCTTATTTTCTCAGCAGCCAAACAGTGCGGCAATGGCCTTTTCGTCCAGCTTGGAGCCAATGAC
>CAVDVT010000263.1:0-3124 GCA_963612415.1 bacterium
GGCATCATCACCCTGATGATCGGTCTGCCCTCCATCATGTCCTGGGTCATGGCCTTTACCGGTCTGCCCGACCTCATTGCCAACGGCATCCTGTCCCTGACCGGCAATAAGTACGTCATTCTGGTTCTGATGAACATTATTCTGCTCATCGTGGGCACCTTTATGGATCCCACCCCGGCGGTGCTGATCTTCACCCCCATCTTCCTGCCCATCTGCAAGACCTTTGGGATGCACGCCGTCCAGTTTGGCATCATGGTCAGCATGAACCTGTGCATCGGCACCATCACTCCGCCGGTGGGTTCCATCCTGTTCACCGGCTGCAAAGTGGGCCATGTCAAGATCGAACAGGTCATCAGGGAGCTGCTGCCCTACTTCTTTGCCATTCTGGCAGCGTTGCTGCTGGTCACCTACATCCCGGCCATCTCCATGACCCTGCCCACCCTGGCGGGCCTCATCAAGTAAGGGGCAGGCCATGGAAAAACTGCTTTGTCCCTCACTGCTCAACCTTTCAGACGACTGCCTGAAAGACGAAGTGCAGAAGCTTGACCGCAGCGGGGTGGATATCCTGCATCTGGATGTGATGGATGGAAGCTATGTGCCCAATTTCGGCATGAGCTTCAATGAGATCGCCACTGTCCGGGCCAACACCAGCCTGAAGCTGGATCTGCACATGATGATGCGGGAGCCCCGCCGCTATGTGGAGCGCTACGCCGCCTGCGGGGTGGACATCATCTACATCCACCCGGATTCCGAGGCCATCCCCACCGAGACGCTGGCCCTGATCCGGCGGCTGGGCAAGCATCCCGGCATCGTCATCAATCCCGGTGTTGCGCTGGAAACGGTGCAGGAGCTGTTCCCGCTGGTGGACTATGTGCTGGTGATGACCGTGGACCCCGGCTTTGCAGGGCGGGATTACCTGCCCTACGTGGAACCAAAGATCCGGAAGCTGGTGCAGCTGCGCCGGCAGTACGGGTTCCACATCGTCATTGACGGCGGTGTGACCTGGGATGTTCTGCGCCGCCTGTGGGGTTACGGCGTGGAGGGTTTTGTGCTGGGCAAACAGATCCTGTTTGGTCAGGTGGAACCCTACGATGCGATCATCCGGCGTGTCCGTGCCGTCTGAGCCGCACCGATCCGAACAGAATTTCTGCCACAAATTCTGATGTAAAAACCAAAGCCGTACAGCTTTCTCCTTGCTGTACGGCTTTGGCTTTTTTATAAACGGAGATGTTTTTTACGGCTGGAACGAGAAGCAGAACCGGGTGCCCGCTTCCACAGCGAAACAGACATTTTCATGCGGCTTTGCACCCCAGCTGTTATCGCCGCCCACGCCGCGCTGGAAGGCGGCACAGCGGACGACGGTCTTGTTGTCGTCCCGGGGCAGCTCGTAGAGGTGACGGGCATTTTCCAGCTCGTGCGGGGTGTAGGGCAGGGCCGAGAAGGTCATGCCGCTCTCACTGCTAAACGCAACGCCCGGGATACTGCCGGTAACATCTGCCTTGTATACCCTGGTGCGGCTGCCGCACTCCTGCGGGTAGACCGGGCTGTATGCGGCAAAATCTTCCTGGATGTTGTAGTTCCATGCACCCAGTCTGCCGCCTGCCGTGCGGTCGGCCGAGGTAGGAGACTTCGGTCAGTTCCCGGCGCAGCGGGAAGATCAGCCCGAACTCCGGCAGCTCGGTCTTTTCGCCCTGCCACGTCATGGTCACGTCACAGCGGCCCGCGCCGTCGATGGCAAAATCGATGGGCAGTTTCTGGCCGTCCGGCAGGGTGTAGACTGCATGGACAATAACAAATTCTTCTTTGGCTTCTGCGGTCAGGTTGTCGCACCGGGCATACAGACCGGCAGTTTTCCAGAAGGCAAACTCGAAGGGCTCCGCACAGCCCTCGTCGTTGTTGGTGGGGGCGCGCCAGAAGTTGGGGCGCACAGCATCATCCAGAAGCTGCACGCCATCGTACCGGATGGAGACAAGGCCCTTGCCGCGCCCGAAGATGTACTCGAAATTCTCACCCTTCACGCCGATGTTGCAGTCCATTTTCACCAACTCCGGTGCGGGCAGGGTCAGCCGGGCAGCGGCGTAATTGTGCCACACCTGACCAAAGGCCGCTTCGTACCCGGCAGGCACGCCGGGCATTGCCTGCCGCTGGATCGCGGTGACCGTCATGCAGGCAAGGCCGCATTCCGGCAATGCAAAGGGGAACGGGATATGTGCCGTTTCACCGGGGGCACAGTTGGCACGGAGGACAGCCTTGCGTTCCGTTTTGCCGTTGACCGTGTTCTCAAACACCAGATCATAGGCGTTCAGGTCGGTGAACAGGTTCCGGTTCCCCACCACGGCATCCGTATCGGTCAGGGTGATTTTAAGCGGCGCATAGACGGCCTTTACCGCGTCCATCTTGGGGGTATTGCGGCGGTCGGGCAGGACAAGACCATCGATGCAGAACTCCCGATCGGTGGGGCGGTCGCCGAAGTCGCCGCCGTAGGCAAAGGTGGACTTTCCATCCGGGCCGGGCACTTCAATGCCGTGGTCGATGTACTCCCAGATGAAGCCGCCCTGATACAGCGGTTCCTCGTAGGCGTACTCGGTGTAATCCGTGATGCCGCCGCAGCTGCTGCCCATGGCGTGGCTGTACTCGCACATGATAAAGGGCTTTTCTGGGTGTTCTGCTAGGAAGGTTTTGATTCCGGCGACCGGCGTGTACATCTGGCTTTCCATGTCGGAGGTGGCGGGGTACTCCCGGTTCCAGAAAATGCCCTCATAATGCACCAGGCGGCTGGGGTCGGCATGGCGGAAATATTCACTCATCTCCCACAGGGTCTTGCCGCCGTGGCTCTCGTTGCCGCAAGACCAGATGAGGATGGCCGGGTGATTTTTGTCCCGCTCCAGCATGGCGACCGCACGGGCCAGCACAGCTTCCCGCCACTCCGGGCGGGCGCCGGGCAGGGTCCACTCGTCGGAGCCGTCGGCCCCCAGCTTCTGCCAGGTGCCGTGCGTTTCCAGATTTGTTTCCCCGATGACATAGAGACCGTATTCATCGCACAATTGCAGGAAGTACGGGTCGTTGGGGTAGTGGCTGGTGCGCACGGCGTTGACGTTGTGGGCTTTGAGGTTCTTCACATCCC
>CAVDVT010000264.1:0-3120 GCA_963612415.1 bacterium
CACCCATCCAACCCTTTTGTCACAGAATGAAAGTTTCCGAAAAACAGGAAGATATCTCCGGGTGCGATTTCGATATGATCCAGGTAAGAGGCGGCGGCATTGATCTGCCCGAAAGCGGGGAGCCAGCCCTTGGGTCTCACTTTCCGGTGGGATAGATCCAGATCGGGGTCAATGTGGCAGTGAGAGCCGAATTTGTCCTCCCGATATTTCAAATCGTGCAGCAATTGAGGATAGGAAACGCCATTGCATTCCAGTTCGGAGTAAGTATTGACATCCGGGCTTGGAATGGGAAACGAGACCATGCTCCCATCCTCCAGAATCGGGCTTGCGATGCCGCCGTTGGCGGAATCAAAGCCTTTGCGACTCAGAATTACTTTCATAAAATCATCTCTCCCAGTTTTCGGCTAAGATAAGCTGAGTATACCATCCCCGACACGGCGAAACAAGTGCTGCGCAATAAGAAACCGGCCCCATCTCCCATGCAGGAGACAGGGCCGGTTCTGTTTTTGCTTGCAGTTAAAATTACTCGTCCTCAGGGTCACCGAAGTTGTCGTGATAGGTGCTGACCATCGAGGTCTCGTCGTTCCGCTTCAGGCCGTGGAACACCAGCTTGCGGATGACATCGTAGATGACCGCAAACAGCGGCACGCCGATGATCATGCCCACAAAGCCCCACAGGCCGCCGAACAGCAGGATAGCAAACAGCACCCAGAAGCTGGAAAGGCCGGTGGTGTTGCCCAGGATCTTGGGTCCGATGATGTTGCCGTCCACCTGCTGGAGGACCAGCACGAACAGGATGAACCAGAGTGCCTTGATGGGGTTCTGGATCAGGATGAGCAGGGTGGCGGGCACGGCACCGATGAAGGGGCCGAAGAAGGGGATGACGTTGGTCACACCAATGATGACCGACACCAGCAATGCGCTGGGGAACTTGAAGATGAGGCAGGCGATGTAGCACAGCACACCGATGATGGCGGAGTCCAGGATCTTGCCGTTGATGAAGCCGCCAAACATCTTGTCGGCGTAGCAGATCTCCTCCATGATGAGGTCGGCCCAGCGGGGCTTGACCAGGCTGTAAAGGATCAGCTTGCCCTGCTGCCCGAACTTCTTCCGGCTGGCCAGCAGATATACCGAGACGATCAGACCGATGACCACATTCTTGATCCAGGTCACAACATTCACCACGCCCACAGCAGCGCCGCTTACAATGCTCTGCATGGAGGGGATGAGGGTGTTCTTGACCCAGGTATCCAGGTTGGCCTGTAAGGTGTCGTAGGAGGTCTCAATGAAATCCAGCAGCTTTTCGTTGCTGGCAATGATCTCCTGCTGGGACGCCCAGTTCACAAACTCGTTGATGTTGTCCCGCGCGGTATAGTACAGCGTTGTGATACTGCTGATCAGCTGCGGCACGATCATCAGGAACAGGGCGTAGACCAGCAGCAGTCCGAACAGGATGGTCAGGGCCACCGCCAGCATATTGGCAAAGCTGTGCATCTTTTCCGGGAACATCCGGTGCAGGAAGCCCTCCAGCCAGTTGCACACCGGTTTGAGCAGGTATGCAATGACACCGCCGTAGATAAAGGGCATCAGGATGCCGGTCAGCTTGGAGAGCGCGTCGCCAAAGCCCTGGAACCGGTAGATCAGGAAAAAGAAGATGATGCTCAGGCTGATCGCGCCAAAGCCCGCGAGCATTGCATAGAGGTAGGGTTTGATGTGTGGCTTTTTGTCCATCATGCCATTAGACTCCGTTCCCGCCGCGGGCAGCAGGATGGCCCGCAGCGCTGTTTATCGTTTGTTGCTCCTGCGCCAGATGTGCAGCTTCTCTGCCTCGGCGATCAGCTCCTCCCGGAAATCGGGGTGAGCGACGCTGATCAGGGCTTCTGCCTTTTCCCAGCTGGTCAGGCCCTTCAGGTTCACACAGCCGTACTCGGTACACAGATAGTGGACATTGGCACGGGTGTCGGTGACGATGCTGCCGTTTTCCAGCGTGGGACGGATGCGGCTCTCCAGCTGACCAGTCTTTTTATTAAAGAAGGTAGAAGACAGGCAGATGAAGCTCTTGCCGCCGTTGGAAAGGTATGCGCCCAGAACAAAATCCAGCTGGCCGCCTGCACCGGAAATATGCTTGATGCCGGCACTCTCGGCGTTCACCTGACCAAACAGGTCGATATCGACGGCGTTGTTGATCGAGATGAAGTTGTCGATGGCAGAGATGCTGCGGATGTCGTTGGTGTACTCCACCGGAGCAGCCATGCACTCAGGATTGTTGTTCAGGTAATCGTACATCTTCTGGGTGCCTGCACCAAAGGCGTAGACCTGACGGCCCTTGTCCAGATTCTTGTGGCGGCCGGTGATCTTGCCGGCTTTGGCAATATCCACAAAGGCATCCACATACATTTCGGTATGCACGCCAAGGTCGGTCAGGTCGCTCTGGGCGATCAGGTTGCCAATGGCGTTGGGCATGCCGCCGATGCCCAGCTGCAGGCAGGCACCGTTGGGGATCTGGGGCACGATGAGGTTGGCCACCTTCAGGTCCACCTCAGTGGCTGCACCGGGAGCGGCCATCTGGCCGATGGGCGGGTTCTCGCCTTCCACAACGCCTGCCACCTGGGAGATATGCACCCAGTTCTCGGTGCCGCCCAGGCACTTGGGCATGTTGGTGTTGACTTCCACAATGATTTTTTTTGCCTTTTCGCACACAGCACCCAGATGGGAAGCACAGGGACCAAAGTTGAAGTAGCCATGCTCGTCCATGGGGGTCACCTGGAACACGGCAACATCCACGGGGTCGCTGCTGTCGCGGTAGTAGCGGGGCAGCTCCGAATAGCGGATGGGGGAGTAGAAGGAGAATCCCTGCGCAATGGCCTTGCGCTCAATGCCGCCCATGTGCCAGCTGTTCCAGGTCATGTGGGCTGCGGGGTCGTCGATCTGGAAGATGGCGGGCACCCTCATCAGGATGCCACCCCGGAAGTTCACGCCCTCCAGCTCGGGCAGGCGCTTGGCAATGGCTGCATCCACTGCAACGGGGGTGTTCACGGCCCAGCCGTAGTCCACCCAGTCACCGCTCTTGACCAGTGCGGCAGCCTGATCGGCTGTCATCTTCTTCTGCGCATACAGTTC
>CAVDVT010000265.1:0-3118 GCA_963612415.1 bacterium
GTACGAGATGTTCATGGGCGACTTTGAGCAGGCTGCTCCCTGGCAGACCTCTGCCATTGCAGGCTGCAACCGCTTCCTCGACCGTGTGTGGGGCCTGAGCGACAAGATCGTGGAGGGCGAGGGCTATCGTCCCCAGCTGGAGACCCTGATGCACCAGACCATCAAGAAGGTGGGCGCTGACATCGAGGGCCTGAAGATGAACACTGCCATTGCTCAGCTGATGACCCTGGTCAACGCCCTGTACGACAACGGCGGCGCCACCAAGGCAGAGCTGGAAACGGTCGTTCAGCTGCTGAACCCCTTTGCTCCCCACATGACTGAGGAGCTGTGGGAGAAGCTGGGCCACAGCCACAACGAGCAGCTGGCCTACTACCCCTGGCCCAAGTATGAGGAAGCCAAGTGCGTGGAGGCTACGGTGGAGATCGCCGTGCAGGTGAACGGCAAGGTGAAGGCCCGCCTGAAGGTGGCTGCTGACATCGATGCAGCTTCCGCCATTGCCGCCGCCAAGGCAGACCCCGCAGTTGCCGCCGCTCTGGAAGGCAAGCAGGTGGTCAAGGAGATCTACGTCAAGGGTCGTCTGGTCAATCTGGCTGTAAAGGGCTAACCTCTCAAAAACTCAAAAAACTTTTCAAAAAAAGGTTGACGAACGCATGAAAATGCGCTATACTGTCTACTGTTAGTTACCATGTAACAACGAAATTCCTGCCTCACGGTCCAAGGGAGGGAATAAGATGTCGGAAATTCGTGTTAAAGAGGGCGAGTCGCTGGAAAGCGCACTGCGTCGCTTCAAGCGCAGCACCGCTCGCAGCGGTGTACTCGCAGAGGTCCGTAAGCGCGAGGCTTACGAGAAGCCGTCTGTCAAGCGCAAGAAGAAGTCCGAAGCAGCCCGCAAGCGCAAGTTCAAGTAATTAACTGCTTGAAATCGCATTGTTGCTTTAGATTTCAAACGCGTTGCTAACGCCGATGTAGGAGAGCCTGAGTTTCAGGCTCTCCTATTTTCATTTACAAGAGAAAGGTTTCTATGAACATTTTTGCAACATGGTGGGCCCGTTTTGTGCAGCACAAGCTGCGCAAGAACGGCGAGGCTGCCACTGATGTGCGCCGGCGCCTGAAGCAGGACGCACCCAAACCGGAAAAGCAAGACCGGAAGGACTGAAAAGGAGCTGCTATGCTGATCACACCGGAGTATGTTTTCAAGGATGTGACCCACATCACGCCGGAATGGCTGGCGGGCAAGGGCATCCGGGCACTGGTGCTGGATATCGACAACACCCTGACCGCTGACCGCAGCCAGGAACTGCCGGAAGAAGTGGCCGGGTGGCTGGATGCCATGCGCAAAGCGGGCGTTAAGCTGACCATCGTTTCCAACGGGGCCGAAAAGCGGGTGCGTCCCTTTGCGGAAAAACTGGGCCTTGCCTATCTGTACCGCAGTGCCAAGCCCCTGCCCTTTGCGCTGATGATCGCCCGCCGCCGGATGGGCGTGAAGCGCCGGGAGATGGCCATGGTGGGTGACCAGCTCTATGCCGACCGGATGGCAGCGGCCCTTTACGGCATTCCCGGGCTGATGGTCATTCCCCGCGGGCCGGATCTGGGGGCGCAGGTCGTCCTCAAGCGCAAGTGGGAAAAACGCCACTGGCAGGAATACTATGACCGGGGAGGGAAGACCCTGTGAGCGCTGCAGAACAGAACGGCTGGCATATCCGGTTTGGCACTGCCGGCACCAGCGACAGCTTTGCTGCGCAGGGTTACAAGAACAGTTTGGACATTCCGGCCTACACCGCAGGCATGGGGCTGGATGCCTTTGAGTATCAGTGCGGCCACGGTGTCCGGCTGGGGCTGGACAAGGCCTGCAAAATGGCGGCAGATGCTGCGGCCCGGGGGATCCTGTTCAGCGTCCATGCGCCCTACTATATCAGTATGTCCAGTCTGGACGAAGAAAAACGCCTGAACAGTATCCGCTACCTGCTGCAAAGTGCGGAGCTGTGCCGGGCGCTGGGCGGCAGACGGGTCATCTTCCACTCCGGCAGCTGCGGCAAACAGAGCCGGGAAGCTGCGCTGGAAAAGGCACTGGACACCATGCGCCGGGCCCAGGAAGCTCTGGACGAAGCAGGCTGTTCCGACATCACTCTCTGCCCGGAGACCATGGGCAAGATCGGTCAGCTGGGCACTCTGGACGAGGTGCTGGCCCTCTGCGGGGTGGATGAACGCATCACCCCCTGCATCGATTTCGGCCACCTGAACGCCCGGACGCTGGGCGGCATCCAGTCCAAAGCGGACTATGCAGCCATCCTTGACCGGATGGGTGAGGTGCTGGGGGATGAACGGGCCCGGAGGTTCCATGTCCACTTCTCCCGCATCGAGTATTCGGCGGGCGGCGAAAAGCGGCACTGGACCTTTGCCGAGACCCAGTTCGGCCCGGAGCCCCAACCCCTGATGGAACTGCTGGCCCAGCGGAAGCTGGAGCCTGTCATCATCTGCGAAAGCGCCGGAACGCAGGCAGAGGATGCGCAGGTGATGCAGAAGCTTTACCATGCGGCATCTATTTTCTAAATTTATCGTCTTTTTTGCTCAAACCCCTTGCCAAATCATGCGGGATTGAGTAAAATAAATAGAGATATGCGTTAAGCATCAATGAGATTTTACTAATGGAGGAATTCCTATGATTTCTGCAGGCGAGTTTCGCAACGGCGTGACCTTTGAGCAGGACGGCCAGGTTCTTCAGGTCGTTGAGTTCCAGCACGTGAAGCCCGGCAAGGGTGCTGCCTTTGTCCGCACCAAGACCAAGAACGTGATCACCGGCTCTGTGGTTGAGACCAGCTACAACCCGACCGCAAAGTTCCCTCAGGCTTTCATCGAGCGTAAGGACGTCACTTACAGCTACGAGGACGGCGATCTGTACCACTTTATGGACAACGAGACCTACGACGATATCCCCGTCAACGCTTCCGACGTTCCCGAGAACTTCAAGTTCTGCAAGGAGAACGAGCTGTGCAAGCTGCTGAGCTACAAGGGCAAGGTCTTCAGCGTTGAGATCCCCAACTTCATCGAGCTGGAAGTCACCCAGACCGAGCCGGGTGTCAAGGGCAACACCGCCACCAACACCCTGAAGCCCGCTACC
>CAVDVT010000266.1:0-3084 GCA_963612415.1 bacterium
TTTCAGTGCTGTCTGCTGTCGCAGAGATCGAGCGCGAGAACATCCGTGTTCAGACGATGGAAGGGCGTATCCAGAAAGCGCGGGAAGGCCGCTGGAACGGCGGCTTTGCGCCCTATGGCTACCGCCTGACGGATGGCAAACTGGAAATCAACGAGGAAGAAGCCCCGGCCATTCGGATGATTTTCGACCAGTATGTCAATACCGACTTGGGCATCAACGGCGTTGCAAAGTATCTGGAAAACCACGGTGTTCAGAAAATCCTGCGGCAGAATGGAAGCAATCCGCTCTTTTCCGCCAGCACGATTAAAGCAATTTTGAAGAATCCTGTTTACTGCGGTAAAATTGCATTTGGACGGCGTAAAACAGAAAAGGTAAAAGGAACCCGCAACGAGTATAAGCTGGTTCAGCAGGACAGCTATCTGTTGGTAGATGGCCTGCATGAAGGGCTGGTGTCAGAAGAGGTCTGGCAAGCTGCACAGGTGAAGATAAAGGCTACCGCACAGAAGTATGAACTGGTCGGGAGAGCCAAGACTGACCGGGTGCATCTGCTGTCCAATATTGTGAAATGCCCGATTTGTGGCGCGGGTATGTATGCCAACAAGTGCATCAAGAAGCGACCGGATGGTACAAAGTATAAGGACTTCTTCTATTATGGCTGCAAGCACCGCAATATGCAGCGGGGCTACAAGTGCGATTACCGCAAGCAGATTCAGGAGGAAGTTCTGGATGCGGCAGTTGCCGAAGTGGTGTCCAAGCTGGTCAGTAATCCCCGCTTCGCTGCCATGATGCAGGAGAAAATCAACATGAAGGTGGACACCACCGCCATCGAACAGGAAATCGCGGCCTATGAGAAGCAGCTGCGGCAGCACTACTCCACCAAGTCCAGACTGATGGAGGAAATCGACAACCTTGACCCGGATGACCGTCACTTTATCGCCCGGAAATCCGACCTTGACGACCGCCTGTACAAGATGTACGATAAAATCGAAGAGGTTGAAAATGGGCTGATGGATGCCCGCGCAAAGAAGCAGGCCATTGAAGCCGACAAAATCACAGGTGACAACATCTACAAGATTCTGATTTGCTTTGACAAGCTCTATGCTACCATGACCGAAGCAGAACGCCGCAGGCTGGTGGAAATTTTGATCGATGAAGTGCAGATTTACCCGGAACGGCAGCCCAATGGACAGTGGCTGAAGTCCATCCGGTTCAAGCTGCCCATCATCGACCATGATATCGAATTGAGTTTGGACAATCAGAATCGCGTGGAGGTGGTCTGCGCATTGTCCAAACTGGATATCCAGCAAAAGACCAAAAAGCCCTCCGGGAAGCATTGAAATATTTTCAGCTAAAAACAACGATGGAGCAGTACCGATCAAAGGTACTGCTCCATTGTTTTGTGATAAGTTATCAGGGACATCGTCAGTTTATTTTAATCCTCGCAGACGGCGCACAAGGTCGGACGCGCTGTACAACACACGAGCCACCGACACAGCATCCTCGCCCACGATGTAGAACACCGAGTAGTTGTCCACCAGCATCTGCCGCAGCCCCTGAGTATGCTCCGGCTCACTTTCCACCAGCGCACAGCGTTCCGGCAGGATGTTCAGGGATTGGATGGCTTCTGCAATGCGGTTATACTGCCCCATGGCTGTGTCCGGTTCCAGCAGACGATCAGCAATGTAGCTGTAAATCTGCTCCATGTCGCTGAGGGCTGCATGGGAAATTTTCACGTCATACTGCTTCATCTGTGCTGTTCCCTGAACTGTGCAAATGCACTTGCAGCATCCACGGTGTCACCGTTTTGAATTTCCTTAATGCCTACCTGCAAGGCTGCATGAAGCTGGTCATCGGTCATGGTGTCAGCGTTCAGAGCTGCAGGAGCTTTCGGCAGGGACAGCGAGAAGGGAATGCCGCCGGTCAGGGTGATCTGGCGCAGGTACATATCAATGGCGGTTGCCATCGGGATGCCAAGCTGCTTCAGCACATCTTCGGCTTGCTGCTTAACAGTAGGGTTGACCCGAAGATTGAGTGTCATTGTTTTTTCCATGGTTATCACCTCGGCTTTATTGTAACGCATTTTACGTTGCGATTCAACAACATATCAAAGAGACAACAAAAAATCTCCGGCTTGTATAAAAACGAGCCGGAGATCTTTGTTTACTTTTCCACCACACGTCCCCGGCGGTGTTCCAGCTTTTCGGCGCAGAGGAACACCAGCGTCCCGATGCCGAAGCCAAGGACGGCGCCGCCCAGAACATCACTGGGGAAATGGACATAGAGGTACAGCCGCGAAAAGGCGATCAGCACGGCCAGCGGGATGGCGGCATAGCCGAACCGCCGGTCCGTCCGGGTCAGGATGGTTGCACCGATCACCGAGGCCATGGTGTGGCCGGAGGGGAAGGAATAATCTCTGGGCGTGGCAATGAGCAGCTGTACGCTGTCGTCCAGCCAGCAGGGACGCGGACGGGCAATGACATTCTTGAGGAACAGATTTCCCACCAGCGCACCGGCCGCCAGCCCGGCCAGCAGAACAACGCCCTGCCGCCGGTATTTTCTGGTGCAGAGCAGGCCGACGCCCGCCGCGATCCAGATCATTCCGCCGTTTCCCAGTGCCGTGATCTTTGGCATTACAACGTCCAGCAGCGGACAGGCCATAAGCTCCCGGATGCCGCGCAGGATGCTCCAGTCAAGACTCATGCTTCTTTTGCCCCCTTCGGAAGATTCTGTTTTTCCATCTGTTTTTTCAAAGCTTCCAGTGCCAGCAGAACAGCTGCGCCCAGCAGGAAAGCCGGCAGCTGGAATGTTGCCGCGCTCAGCGGCGGCAGCGGGGCGTCCAGGCTGGCCGGGCCATTGGCAATGGCATACAGGGAGCCCAGCATCAGGCCAAGGATCAGCCAGACCATCTGGCTGCGGTAGTTTTGCAGTGCCGCACGGATGGCGCTGATCGAGCAGCCAACGCCTGCCAGCACACCAAGTCCCAGTGCGCACAGACCCGGGAACACGGCAAGATCCAGTTTCAGCAGGCTGTGGACCGCCTGCACCGTGGGCAGGTAGACACCTGCAATGAGCAGGATGGAGGAG
>CAVDVT010000267.1:0-3054 GCA_963612415.1 bacterium
TCATCCTGCTGAGCGCCGGGTTTGAAAAGCTGTTCCTGGCCCTGCTGGACAAGGCCGTTGCGCGGGTTTTAGGGGAGGATATGGCGAAAAATGCTTAACAAACTGGAAATTCTGTGCCTGACAAAACGCTTTGGAGAAAAAACACTCTTTGAGGATCTGACGCTGACCGTTGCAGGCCCTGCCATCCTCTGGGCACCCAGCGGCTGGGGCAAGACCACCCTGCTGCGCATCCTGATGGGGCTGGAAGCTCCCACCTCCGGCACGGTGCAGGGCGTGGGCCGTGTGGGAGCCGTGTTTCAGGAAGACCGGCTCTGCCCCCAGCTGACAGCGGTGCAGAACGTCGAACTGGTGCTTCCTGAGGAGAAAAAACAATACAGAACGCAAATTGCAGTGGATCTTCAACAGCTTGGATATGATGCGGAAGCGCTTGTCCTGCCTGCCCGGAAGCTTTCCGGTGGGCAGAAGCGGCGGGCTGCGCTGCTTCGCGCCCTCTGGGCCGAGAGCGACACCCTGCTGCTGGACGAGCCCTTTACCGGCATGGACCCCGACACCATGAAAAAAGCCGCAGCACTCCTGAAAGAGCGCTGCGGCCAGAAAGCTGTTCTGCTTGCCACCCACGACCGGGAAGCCATCCGGGAGCTGGGGTGGCAGGTCATCGACCTGACGTAAGCGGGAACCCCGGGTGTTCCCTAAGCAAGTGATGGGAGGTTGTCCGGTCATTCCCACGCAAGTGATTCGGGCCATTCCATCGCCCGCCCTATTGCCTGCGGCAACAGGGTCCCACCCCAGCGGACACTTGCTTTGGGAACAACCAGACAACCTCTTACAAAAGTTCAGCTAAGATGCTGTTCTGCACAATGAGCCCGGCGGGGGTCAGGGCAAGGGTCCTGCCGTCAAAGACAGCGTAGCCGGACTTCACGCAGTTTTTCACAAAGGCCAGCTGCGCGGTGGAAAACTCCTTGCCGTAGCGGGCTTTGTATGCGGCCAGATCCAGCCCTTTGCGCAGCCGCAGCTGCAGGATCAGATAGTCCTCGGCGCCGCAGCCTCCGTCCAGAACGGGGGCTGCTTTGTCGTTCAGGAAGGCGTCGGTGTCGGCGGGGTAGTAGAACCGCTTGCCTCCCATGCAGGAGTGGGCCGCCGGGCCAAGGCCAAGGTAATCCCCGCAGTCCCAGTAGATGAGGTTGTGCCGGCCCTCATAGCCGGGCTTTGCAAAGTTGGAGATCTCGTACTGCTGGTAGCCGTGGTGTTCCAGCTGCTCCACGGCGTAAAGGTAGAAGTCCGCCGCTTCGTCCGGGGTGGGCAGACCCTCAGGCGGGTGTTTGCCAAAGGCAGAGTCCGGCTCTATTTTCAAGAGGTAGGCGGAGATGTGGGTGGCCCCGCCCTCCTCGATCAGCTCCAGTGTCTCGTCGAACTCAGCCTGGGTGTAATGGGGCAGGGCCAGCATGATGTCACCGCTGATGTTCTCAAAGCCTGCCCGCTGTGCTGCTGCAAAGGCGGCGCGGGCCTGCCGGGCAGTGTGGGGGCGGCCCAGTGTTTTCAGCTGGCTGTCCCGGGCTGACTGCACCCCGAAGGAGATGCGGTTCACGCCGGCCTCCCGGAAGCCGCGCAGCGTTTCCTCGGTAACGGTCTCGGGGTTGGCCTCCAGCGTGATCTCGGCCCCGGGCACCGGAGCTGCGGCGGCAATGAGCCGGGCCGCATCGGCCGGGGAGAGCAGGCTGGGTGTGCCGCCGCCAAAGTAAAGGGTGTCCGGATGGAGCGGTGCGTCCGGGGCAAAGCGGGCAAGCTCCCGCAGCAGGGCATCCGTGTATTCCGGCGGAACGCCCCGCTGGCCGGGGGCAGAATAAAAATCGCAGTAGCGGCATTTGGAAAAACAGTAGGGGATATGCAGATAAAGTCCGAGGGACATACAAAATCACAGCCTTTTTCATGAAACGTTCATTTCTATGCAGTATACTATAAAACGTAAACCGGAGCAAGGTGCAGAGCCGTGCCCCGGCAAAAAGACTGGAGGAGTTCCACAATGGATTACAACAACTACGATCGCGGCTACGGCGAGCGTTCGATGAGTGCATCGGACTATATGACCCGCACCTACCGCTGGATGGCCTGCGGCCTGCTCATTACCTTTGCCATGGCCTATCTCACGGCGACGACTTCGCTGATCTACCTGGTCGATTCGCTCTACCTTGTCCTGACCATTGCGGAGCTGGCACTGGTGTGTGTGCTGAGTTCCCGGGTACAGAGCATGTCGGTGGAAGCGGCCCGGGCTGCCTTTTTTGGCTACGCACTGCTCAACGGCATGGTGCTGAGCTATTATTTCCTGGTGTTCTCGGCCAGCACCCTGATCATGGCCCTGCTGGCAACGGCGCTGTATTTTGGCCTGATGGCTGTTTACGGCACCACAACGCATAAAGATCTGACCGGCTGGGGCCCCCGACTGATGATGGCGCTGGTCGCCATGATCGTCACCGGTGTGGTGGGCATGCTGTTCGGCTTTGGCTTCGGCGGTTCGGTGCTGTACTGCGGTATCGGTCTGGTGGTGTTCATGCTGCTGACCGCTTATGATACCCAGAAGCTGCAGCAGCTGTACAGCTACTATTCGGCAGACACCGAAATGGCTGAAAAGGCTTCCATCTACGGCGCACTGACCCTGTATCTGGACTTCATCAACATCTTCCTGTATGTTGTCCGCCTGATGGGCAATAACCGCCGCCGCAACTGAAAATTCAGGAAAGGGGATATCACCGCGCTGCGGTGATATCCCCTTTCTTTTTGTTCCGGGTGAATAAACCCTTGCCCGCTTTCGCATACTGCAATCAGAAAGCAACCGAAACCATGACGGATTGGAGTAACGAAGCATGGAACAGATCAGGAAATTTTTGCGGGACAAAGGGTTTGCGCTGGCGCTGCTGGCCTGTCTGGCTGCAGCGGCTGCGGCCGGGGTATGGGCGGTGCGCACCGTGCGGGACGAGCTGAGCAAAGACCTTTCCGGCCTGAAAGCCCCCGACAGCACATCCACGGCCCCCGGCATCGACGAGGACCTTACCGTTATCC
>CAVDVT010000268.1:0-2589 GCA_963612415.1 bacterium
CTGCGTACCATCAACACATTTTTGCACATTGCCGAGCTGCACAGCTTTTCCCGCACTGCGCGGGAGCTGGGCTACTCACAGTCTGCGGTGTCAGCCCAGATCGCCCAGCTGGAAGCCGAACTGGAAACGCCCCTGTTTGACCGGGTAGGCAAAACCGTCCGCCTGACCGATGCCGGGCAGACCTTTCTGACCTACGCCCGCGCCCTGCTGGCAACGGCACAGCAGGCCAAAGCGGCCCTGCAGCCCGCCCAGCAGGTCAGCGGCACCTTGCGGATCGCTTTAGCCGACTCCGTGTGCAGCACCTTCCTGCCCGACCTGCTGCAGCGCTACCATGCTCTCTGCCCGCAGGTGGAGCTGGTGCTGCGCACCGCCACCGCCGATGAGATGCTCCAGATGCTGGGCACCAATCAGGTCGATCTGGCCTACACACTGGATCAGCCGCTGGTACAGCCCAGTCTGGTGCTTGCTGTGGATGAGCCGGAGACCATCTGCGTAGTCGCCCCCGCCGGGCACCCCCTGGCCGCACAGGAGAGCGTCACCTTGGAAGAATTGTCTGCCCAGGAGTTTCTGCTCACCGAGCGGGGCATGAGCTACCGCGACGCCCTGGACCAGTGCCTGGCCGCACACCATCTGGCCATCAAGCCCTATCTTGAACTGGGCAGCGCTTCCCTGCTCTGCCAGATGGTGGAACACGGCATGGGGCTTTCCTTCCTGCCGGAATACATCGTGCGGGATGCCCTTGCCGCCGGGACCCTTGCCCGCCTGAACGTTCCCGCCTGCCGCGTTGAGATGCGCCGCCAGCTGTTCTACCATAAGGATAAATGGCTCACTCCGCAGATGAAGGTGTTTATCGATCTGGTGCAGAGGTAAAAAGAGAGAGGGCTGGATGCGTCCAGCCCTCTTGGCAAGGTAATTATGGTTAGAAATCACTTGCAACATCACAAACAACAGACAAGCGACAGATTCATCGGACACTCACGCATGGGGATGACGCTGCTGCCGGAGAGTCTCACGGTTCTTTTTCTCAGATCGATTGACCAGCGCACCAAGTAAAACTCCAAAACTTATACCGATTGCCATACCCCAAAGCGTCTGATTCTGAAAATGCCCAACCGCCATACCGATGCTCATACCGAACAGCATATAGATAGGCGACCAGTTCACAAGCGGACTTTCCAACACAAAACGTGGGCCTTCTTCACCCATCGTACCGTCAGATACAAAATTGCACTTTTCAAGGACACGCTGAGAGGCCTTGTTATCCGGGTCAGTTTCCGCTTCCACAAATACAACATCTTTTTGTCCGAAGGCCCACTGCGTCATAGCTTGAAGCGCTTCGGTGGTATAACCGTTCCCCTCATATTGCAGCTGAACACCATATCCGATCTCTACGGCATGGTTTTTGACCGGGCCCTTGAAACAAAGGTCGCCAATCGATTGGGAGCTTTCTTTCAGTGTCATTTTCCATGGAGCATACCAAATTCTGTTTTCCGGGTCACGCCGACAGCCGTCCAGCATTTCACCATATGCGGTACGGAGTTCATCAGACTCCGTGCGCTCTATCAATTCTTCGATTTCGCTGTCGGACATCGGGCGTAACAACATTCGTTTTGTTGCAATTTCGTTCTTTTTCATGGTATCTCTATCCTTTCATAGGTCTATCAATATAAAAAAGCCGATACCCCATACCCCTGTTGGCTATGGTGTTATCGGCTCTGCGTCTGTGCGTCTGGCTCTTTGATAACTGTTATATTGAATTTTTTCACATTGACGAGCGTCACATGGCGGCATTTGGGGCAAAACAAAGGAAATATGACACACTGCGCCGCTTATTTTTCCTGCTTCCTGAACCGCAGCGGAACAGGGCACACGTCATAATAAGCAGCTAGTGCCATGAATTCTCTGCGGAACGAAGCCAGCAGTTCTTCATCCGTCAGATTCAGATGGTCGGTATTTGCCAAAAGTGCCAGCCCGTAAGAATAGTACGCCATATCCTTGTGCAGCTTTTCCGCAAGCTCTTTGGTGTAACCATACTCGTTCACGATGGCTGCAATGATTTCTGGCAGCAGCACATCATCCTGATAGGGGCCAAGCTGCTTGCCTTCCAGATAGAGCCAGCGGAACAGGTGTTTTTCCTGTGCGGCAAACTTGACAAATCCAATACCGTAGCTGCTGTAATGGCTGTGTTCCCTGTAACAGCTCCCGTCTGCATCCAGAATATGAAGCCATTCCCGCACATGCTGGGTATGCAATGCGATGGCACGTTGCGTCACCGCAGCTTTCAGATCGTCCATATTCTGAAAAGACAAATAAATTGGCTGGGTAGAACACCCTAGCTTCTTCGCCACACTGCGGGCGTTGATGGCAGACGCACCACCCTCTCGCAGCACATCAACTGCTGCATCTATGATGGCTTCCCTTGATATTTTTTTGATCGCCGGCATTTCCTCACCCCAAGGACAACATTCGTTATTGATAACTGCTGTTATTATATTCCTTCGTTATTCCTTTGTCAAGGGAAAAATCAAAAATTTCCAATCGACTGGCATATTGTTCTTTCGTCTCATAAAGCCACGCTGTAATTTGGCG
>CAVDVT010000268.1:2599-3047 GCA_963612415.1 bacterium
ATTGGCGTATGGCGTAGTTTTCGCCGGAAATTCATCAAAAGAAAAATCCAGAAACTTCTCGTAACATCAAGAAGTTTTTGGATTTTCTATCTTAAAATTTGAAATTTACCGCTCGATGGGCTTCATCATGAGAGTGCCAACGCTTTAGGACCTCCTCCACCTGACCAATAAGCTGCTCCTTGTTCGGCATATACAAAACATACCGGGATGCAAAAATCTGGTTTGACAAACCGCCCAGCGCATACTCAGCAGCTACGCTGTCCTTGTCGGTACAGAGGATGATGCCGATAGGGGGGTTATCTTCCGGGTCATTGACCTCTGCGGCATAGTAGTTCAGATACATATTGATCTGTCCGGCTGCTTCAGGCGTGAGCCTGGTGGTTTTCAACTCGATCAGCACATAGGCGTGCAAAATCTTGTTGTAGAACACCATATCTACGTAGTAGTG
>CAVDVT010000269.1:0-3042 GCA_963612415.1 bacterium
CCTCATATACACCGCTGCCCACCGTGCCAAAGCCTAAAATCGCAATTTTTGCCATGAATCAGCCCTCGTTTCCAAACAAAGATTTCCTTCTTACACGCTTTATCTTACACGCATTACAGGTTATACCCACAGTGGACGCCCACGACCATCCGCTGACGCGAAAGCTTTTCGGTCAGTTCCTCGGGGGTCATCTGCATGGTGTCGGTGCGGATGGTGACTGCCACCAGCGCCGCACCGTTTTCCGGTGTGGACTGGTTGATGGTAACGATGCTGGCTCCGGCGGCGCTGATGCCCGCCAGCAGGCTTTGCAGCGCGCCCGTCTCATCCCGCAGCGTTGCCATTACGGTAATGACCTCGCGCCCGTTCTCCGAATCAAAGATGCAGTCTTTATACTTGTAAAAGGCACTGCGCGACAGATCCACGCTGCGGGTAGCGGCAGAAATGCTGCGGGCCTCCCCGCTTGCCAGAAGCTCCTTGGCCTTGACCACCTTGAGGAAAACTTCCGGCAGGACCTGTGCGTCTACCAGATAAAATCGGCGTTCCAACTTGTTCACCTCTCAAACACAAGTGTTCTTACAGGAAATATAATAGCATCCGGCCCCCTGCATTGCAAGAGACCGGATGCTTTTTTGTCAGAATGTCCAGTTTTGTTGCATGAAGTGCCGCTTTCCCTCACCGGAATTGCTGTCGCCGCCCGGGAAAGTACGTCTTTTCCTCAGTCGGTGTCCAGACCAGTGGTGTCCGGCTCCCCCGCGGGAGCTGCTGCACTGGAGGTCACCCCCGAAGAATGGGAGTAGTTGCAGGTATCGGGCAGATCATCTGCACGGTAGTAGCCGGTGGCACGGCTGGGGCAGTTGGGCCCTGCCAGCAGGCCGCTCTGGGTGCAGTAAGCGCGCTCCACCACACTGTCGGAAGTGGGGAATGCCTTGTAGGGCAGGTCTGCCTGCACCTGTTCCATATAGGCCTTCCAGGCGCTGACGCAGGTGCGGGTCTTGGCCTGCTGCTTACCCAGCGTCTTGGTCATATCGTAAGGTGCATCGTAGCCCCACCACACAGCCGTGACATAGTAGGGAGTGCCGCCCACGAACCACAGATCTTTTTCGTCGCTGGCCGTACCGGTCTTACCAAAGGACTCCATGCCGTTGGAGTTGGGGTAGCGGCCGCTGGCCGTACCCACATTGGAGTACAGGACGTTCTTCAGCAGGCGGTTCATGATATAAGCCGTCTGCGGAGTCAGCGCCTGATAGCTGGTGGCATTGTTTTCCAGATAGATGTTGCCGTCCCGGTCCAGCACACGGGTGTACAGGTGCGGGGTGGTGTATTCACCATCGTAGAAGATCTGGAATGCTGCAGCCAGTGCCATGGGCGTTACGCCATGGGTCTGGCTGCCCATGACCATCTGGGCAAGGCCCACATCGTTGGTCGGGTCCAGCGTGGTCAGCTGCAGAGTATTGTAAGCAAAGTTGAAGATGTTGCTTGCGCCCACCAGATCACCCACGCGGATGGCAATGGTGTTCAGGGAGCGGGCCAGACCGTTCCACAGGGGCAGGTCGGTATTGTCGCCGTAATTGCCGCCGTAGTTGCGGGGCCAGCTGCGCCATGCGTTGGGGTAGGCTTTCAGCTGCTGATCGGACAGGCCCATCAGACCGTTCTTGCGGCAGTAATCCTCGTCCCGGATGACCATATCCTGCTTCTGGTACAAAGGCGAGTTGTTCAGCATGGTGGACCAGTTCACCAGACCATACTCGATGCCCAGCGAATAGGCGCCGATGGGCTTGATGGTCGAACCGGTCTGCCGGGTAACGCCGTATGCGCGGTTCAGGGCAAGGCTCTTGGTCTTTTCGCCCAGACCGCCCACCATAGCCAGCACGTTGCCGTCATAGTCCAGCGTGACCATGGCCGCCTGGGTGCGGACATTGCGGTAGTAGTACACCGTGCCGTCGTCGCCGGTGCGGGTCTTGGGGGTGCCGTCCTCGTTCATCACCTGCACGTCGTCGTCCGAAATGCTGGTCACTTCTTCCTCATGCCAGCCTGCCGGGAAGTAGGCATCGTCGGTGTTGAGCATGAGGTTCTCCATGGCGGTCTGGAGTTTGGGATTGACGGTGGCTTCAATGGTGTAGCCGCCGGTATAAAGCATATTCTGGGCGGTAGCTTCGTCCACGCCCTCCTTCGCCATGATATCCTTGACCACTTCGTTGAACAGGGCATCGGTGAAGTAACTGGTCACCGACGAACTCTTTTTATTGGTGTCTTCCTCCGCCAGCACCAGCGGCTGTGCTGCTGCGTTGCGGTAGTCCTCCTCCGAGATGACGCCCTGCTGCCACATATTATACATAATAAAGTTGCGGCGGTGGATCAGGTTCTCAGGGTTGGTGTAGGGGTTGTAGTTGGTGGGGTTTTTGGTAATGGATGCAATGGTCGCGCACTCCCAGAGGGTGAGCTGGCTGACATCCTTATTAAAGTATTCGTTGGCGGCGGTCTGCACACCCTGAATGGTACCCGTGAAGCTGATGGTGTTCAGATATGCCTCCAGGATCGTCTCCTTGGAGTAGCTGCGGCTCAGGCAGAGTGCGCGGTAGATCTCGCGCAGCTTGCGCAGTGCGCCCTCGACGCCGCTGGCGCTCTTGTCGCTGGTCAGGTTCTTGATGAGCTGCTGCTCCAGCGTGGATGCGCCCTGCTTGGAGCTGTAAATGGGAAGCAGATATTCATTGACCATGGCGCCGATGGTACGCTTGAAGTTGACGCCCGGCTCACTGTAAAAATCTTTGTCCTCCGTGCAGATAAACGCATACTGTAAGTTGGTTGGGATCTGCTCCAGGTTTGCCCACACACGGTGGCTGTTGGAGGAACGAAGCGTTGCGTACTCCACCTGCGCCCCGGTGTCCGGGTCTGTGGCCACCACCGTGCTGGACTGGCTCAGCTCAATGTTGTCCAGATCCAGCAGGTCTCCGTCGTTGGCTGTGGCTTCCACCACATAATACACGGCGCCCACCGCCACCAGACTGCCTGCCATGATCCCCAGACAGATCAGCGTTGCAATGG
>CAVDVT010000270.1:0-3021 GCA_963612415.1 bacterium
GCTCAGAGTAACATCATCCACCAGCGGGGTAAGCAGGTCGGCTTCCTCCGGCATGAGCCGTGCCTCCTTGATGGCAAGATAGGAATCGCGTGTAACAAAAATGGTATGAGGACTGGGGATCTCAAACCAGATCGGATCATTGTTTTTGCTGAATCTGCGCATCAGGGCTTCCCAGCGGGTCTGGGTGATGCTCATAAAAGTGACCGGGGAACCCTGATAATAGCGCACCTGGTAGCCGACGGTATTATAATAGACACCCGTTTTTGCGTCCCGGATTGCATTTTTTTGAACCCGGCGGATGTATCCATACGCATCCGGAGGCAATTCTTCATAGGTTTCTTCCATCATAAAGTCTTCTGCGGGAAGATCGATGTAAGAGTGCATCATCCAGTATTTCCAGCCCGAGAAC
This sequence comes from bacterium, assembly GCA_963612415.1. Lineage (GTDB taxonomy): Bacteria > Bacillota > Clostridia > Oscillospirales > Ruminococcaceae > Faecalibacterium. Next base: position 410 of record CAVDVT010000270.1, read on the forward strand.
AGAGCAAACAGAGTCAGCAGAACACCGGCCACGGCCAGTGCGATCTTGATCTGCCGGATACGCAGATCCCGCTTGACATCCGAAAGGGCCGCGGCGGCTTCTGTGGACTGCTCCTCATACAGTGCAAGCTCCACAGGCGGGGCGTCCATTTCAGCCAGCAGAGCAGAGCAGGCAGCACAGCCGTTCAGATGCTCCTGCACATCACTGGCGGTCTGCGGGTCGCACACGTTGTCTTTGTACAGGGGCAGAAGGTCTTGAACAAGGTAGCAGGGCAGTTTCATAGGATCGCCTCCTTCAGTTTCATCCGGGCGCGGTAAAAGGTCACGCGGGCCCAGTTTTCCGTTTTTTGATGTAACGTGCCGATCTCGGCAAAGCTCAGCTCACCATAGACCCGCAGCCAGAATACTTCCCGGTAAGGCTCCGGCAGGTCATGGAGCTTCTGGTAAAGATCCAGAGCGTTTTCACGCTGTTCCAGCCGTTCGCCGGGCTTTGGTGCCGGGTCAGGAACATCCGGCAGTGTCTCATCCAGAGGAGGAAGCTCCCGTTTCTGCCGTCGGTAGGCATCGGTCAGGGTGTTTCTGGCGATCTGACACAGCCAGACGTTCAGGGCGCAGCCGCCTTTGAACCCGTCAATGGCATCCAGCGCCTTGTAAAAGGTCTCTTGTGTCAGCTCGGCAGCCAGTTCTTCATTTTTGCAAAGCGTTATAAGGTACGCATACACGGGCTTGTAGTATTGCAGGTAGATCTGCTCAAACGTGCCGGAGTCCATGAGTGCGTCCCTCCTTTCTGGCATTGTCTGGAACCGGTTTCCACCCATAAGACGGGGAAAACGCCAGAATGTTACAACATTTTCGGAAAAAATTTCCGGGCGATCAAAAAGCCGCTGCGGGCAGACAAAACCGCAGCGGCTGAAAGATCAATGCACCAAAAACAGTTCCAGCACCAGCACCACCGCACAGCAGGAGACGGAGACCTGAAACAGGCTTGCCCCAAACCATGCCGCTGCAATGCCCACCACCAGCGCGGCCGCACCGGCCACAGGGCTCTGGGTGGCATTGACGATGGCCGGGAAGGTCATCACTGCCAGTGTCACGTAGGGCACATAGTACAAGAACGACTGGATGAACTGGTTCTGAATGGGCTTGCGGATCAGCGTCAGGGGCAGAACGCGGATCGCGTAGGAAACTGCGGCCATGACAAGGATATAGATCCAATTGTTGTAAGTCATACATCGGCCTCCTCAGTCTGGGCTGCTTCCGGGTTTTCGGGCTTTACCGGGAACAGGATGGCGGCACCGCAGGAGATCAGCACCGTGAGCAGAATGGTACGGGTGCCGTCTGACAGGGATGCGATGCCGGGCAGGTAATTGCAGGCAAAACTCAACGCGAAGCTCAATGCTACCAGCACAGCCACGATCTTGTTCTTCCGGGCAGGGGGAATGATGATGGCAAGGAACATGCCGTAGAGCGCCACGTTCAGGGCACTGACAGCCCGCACCGGCAGCAGGTTGCCTGCCACGATGCCAAGGGCGGTGCCCATGGCCCATGCAGGGGCCGCCAGTGCAATGGCACCGTAAGTGTAAAAGGGGTTCAGATACCCAGGCCGGGCAATGGTGATGCCAAACAGTTCATCGGTGACATCGTAGCCGATGATGAGCCGGTGGAAGAACGGGGTGCCGGGGGCAAACCGCTGGGCCAGCGCACAGCTCATCAACAGATAGCGCGCATTGGCGATCAGGGTGATGATGGCAACTTCCAGATAGTTGGCCCCGGCGGCGATCAGGGAAAAAGCCGCATATTCACCGGCAGAAGCATTGTTGAACAGGCTTGCGATAAAGCCCTGTACCGGGGTGAGCCCGGCATTGCGGGCGGCAATGCCCAGCGAGAACGAAACAGCAAAATAGCCCAGCGCAATGGGAACGCCGTCCCGCATTCCCTCGCAGAATACCTTGCGGCTGAACGCATAGGGCTTCTGAGTGGTTTCCATGAGTGGTTACTCCTTTCCTACTTCAAGACACAAAAATAATTATAACACGTTCCCTGTGCCTTGGCAAAGGAAAAAGGTTCAGCTTTCAACAAGAAAACTGAACCTTTTTCAAAGAAGGGAGTGCAGTTTAATCCACAACGTCCTCAAACTGACTGTTGTACAGGTCAGCGTAGAAGCCGCCGGCCTCAATGAGCTGGTCGTGGGTGCCCTGCTCCACAATATCGCCGTCCCGCATGACCAGAATGAGGTCTGCGTCCTTGATGGTGGACAGGCGGTGGGCAATGACAAAGCTGGTGCGGCCCCGCATCAGGTTGTCCATGGCGGTCTGGATGCGCTGTTCGGTGCGGGTATCCACGCTGCTGGTGGCCTCGTCCAGGATCAGGATGCGGTTGTCGGCCAGAATGGCACGGGCGATGGTCAGCAGCTGTTTCTGGCCCTGGCTGACGTTGGAAGCGTCCTCGTTCAGCTCCATCTGGTAGCCGCCCGGCAGGGTGCGGATGAAGTGGTCGGCATTTGCAGCCTTTGCTGCGGCGATCACTTCTTCGTCGGTGGCGTCCAGGCGGCCATAGCGGATGTTCTCCATGATGGTGCCCTTGAACAGCCAGGTGTCCTGCAGCACCATGCCA
>CAVDVT010000271.1:0-2548 GCA_963612415.1 bacterium
GTGCAGGCTCTCAGCGGCGCGGGTGATGTTTTCTTCCCGTGCTACCGCCAGAAAATAGCGCAGAGCGCGGACATCCATAAACACTCCTCCTTGTTTTATTTCCCCTAGCATAGCAGATTTTATCATGCCTGTAAACTATGATTTATCATAGTTTCGGAGTATTTGATATTGTACATTCACCGTTGTATACTAGGAGCCACAAAAGGAGGGAACGTCAAACCAAGATGAAACGACACGAAACAGATCTGCTTCACGGCTCTTTATGGAATAAAATTCCGCTGTTTGCCTTGCCGGTGGCAGCAACGGCGATCCTTGAACAGTTGTTCAACGCCTCGGATGTGGCGGTTGTGGGCAACTTTACCGGCTCCAACAGCACCGTTGCCGTGGCGGCGGTGGGCGCAAACAGCCCCATTACCGGCCTGATCTTAAATCTTTTTATCGGCATCGCGCTGGGTGCCAATGTCGTCATTGCAACAGCCATCGGGCGCGGTGACCACGAAACGGTAGGGCGTGCCGTTCATACGGCTATTCTCATGGCTCTTGCAGGCGGCGTCCTCGTGGCATTGCTGGGCGAAGCTGCCGCCGCGCCCCTTCTGGGGATGCTGAACGTCCCGGAGGATGTATTCCCCTTTGCACTGCTCTACCTTCGCATTTACCTGCTGGGGCTTCCGGTCATTTTCCTGTACAATTTTGAAGCGGCCATTTTCCGCAGTGTGGGCGACACCCGGACGCCGCTGATCGCCCTGACCTTCTCCGGCGTGCTGAACTTTGTGCTGAACCTGTTCTTTGTCATTGTGCTGAAGATGACGGTCAACGGCGTTGCCATTGCCACGGTCATTTCCAATGCCGTCAGTTCTCTGCTGCTGCTCTACCGCCTGACCCACACCAATACGGCAATTCGTGTGAGCGCCCGCGCCCTGCATTTTGACCGTGCCAGCTTCCGTAAGATCGTCCAGATCGGGCTTCCCGCCGGAATCCAGAGCGCCGTGTTTGCATTTGCCAACATCATCGTGCAGGCGGCCATCAACAGCCTTGGCACCGTGGTGATCGCGGCCTCCAGTGCGGCATTCAACATTGAGGTCATCGCCTATTATACCTTCAACTCGTTCAGTCAGGCCTGCACAACTTTTGTGGGCCAGAACTACGGTGCGCGTCAGCTCGACCGCTGCCGCAAGACCTTTGCCCTCTGCCTGCTGGAAGATGTTCTGGTCACCGTGACCGTTATGGGCGTTGTGCTGCACTTCGGGCACCCGCTGCTGGCGCTGTTCAACCGCGACCCGGAGGTCATTGCACTGGGCTATACCCGCCTGTCCACCATCTTCTTCGGCTATCTGTTCAGCCTGCTGTATGAACTGATGTCCGGTTATCTGCGGGGCTTTGGCATTTCGCTGGCTCCGGCCGTCCTGACGACGCTGGGCGTCTGCGGCATCCGTATCTTCTGGGTGCAGGTGGTATTCCCTCGCCATGCAGACTTCCAGACGCTGATGCTGGTCTACCCGCTCAGCCTGTTTGTCACTGCCGTTCTGATCCTGGCGGCGCTCATCGTCTGCCGCCCCACAACACGGATGAAAAAACAAGAGAAAAAGGAGATCTCCGCATGAACAACGATTTTGTCACCCTGAATAACGGCGCTGCCATGCCGCGCATTGGTTATGGCGTGTTCCGCATGACCGATGCCGCTGCCTGCGAGGAGGCCGTCGTGCAGGCCATCCAGAGCGGCTACCGCCTCATCGACACCGCTGCCGCCTACGAAAACGAGGAAGCCGTTGGCCGGGCCATCCGCCGCTGCGGCGTGCCGCGGGAAGAACTGTTCATCACCACCAAACTGTGGGTCACCGACACCAGCTATGAAGGTGCTAAGCGCGGCTTTGCCCGCTCGCTGGAACGGCTGGGGCTGGACTATGTTGACCTCTATCTCATCCATCAGCCCTACCACGACTACTACGGCGCATGGCGGGCCATGGAAGAACTGTATGCAGAGGGCAAAGTCCGGGCCATCGGCGTGGACAACTTCACGCAGGACCGGCTGGCCGATTTCCTGTTCTGGAACAAAGTGAAACCCGCTGTGAACCTGCTTGAGTGCAACGCCTTCTTCCAGCGGGAGGACGAGCGCGCTTATCTGGAGCATGAGGGCATCCAGATGCAGGCATGGTCGCCGCTGGCCGCCGGGCAGGGCAAGCTGTTTGAAAACGAAGCGCTCTGCGCCATTGCAAACGTCCACGGCAAAAGTGTGGCACAGGTGGTGCTGCGGTGGCTGGTGCAGCGGGACATCGTGCCACTGGTCAAATCGGCAAACCCGCAGCGCATGAAGGAAAACCTTGACAGCTTTGATTTTGCGCTGACCGATGCCGAGATGGCGCAAATTGCCACGCTGGACACCGGTCACAGCTGCTTTGGCAGCCGTGACACAGCGGAAAAAGTCCATGCGTTTCTGGATGCCTCTTGCGCGTATCAGGTATAAGTTTCCGCAACCCTATGGCCGCCACTTCCAGAACAAACTGCGTGTCGCGCCTATTCCCTCCATCTTGCTGCCGCAAGACCGTTCGGC
>CAVDVT010000271.1:2558-3009 GCA_963612415.1 bacterium
GATAAAGGATACTGTCTCTGTCGGGATAAGAATACGGTACAGGTAATTCCGCGGTGCTGATTTTGCGAAAGCCTGCTTTTTCATAAAAACGATGGGATGCGTGCGCGACAGCAGGCGTATCCAACAGGATGTGGTGAACACCTTTGCTGACAGCAAACTTCAAAAGTTCCTTGTATAAAGACAGCCCGACCTTCTGGGAACGAAATGCCTTTTCCACAAAGAATTTTTTCATCACAGCACAATGATTTTCCTTCAGCATCAGCCCGATCGTACCCACCACTCTGCCATCGGATAAAGCAATCCAAAATTCGCCGCCATCCTGCTGGTAGCTGCGATGGATGTCAAGCAGATCCGGTTGTTCTTGGAGCGACAGCCCGATTTTAGCTTCATCGTTTTGGATGGAAAGGATCAGCGAAATAATTTCATCGTCATATTTTCCGCTGTATGGTTC
>CAVDVT010000272.1:0-3001 GCA_963612415.1 bacterium
CACTATAAGCTGTGGTCTACCTATATGCGGCGGCTGTCCTGCCTGATGACCGACACGACCGCACTTTTGCCGGTGGCAGTGCTGTGCCGCAACCGCGCGCTGGAACCGGATGCCGTCCGTTCGCTCTATGAGCAGCAGGTGGGATTCCAGTATCTGCCGGAAAGTGTCTGGAAGGATTGCCGAGTGCAGGACGGAAAGCTGCATTGCCGCGGCATGGAGTTCTCGGCGGTGATCGACCCGGAACAGCGGTTCCCGGATGCACCTGCTCTCCCCAAAGACCTCTCGACCCTTGCAGACCTTCAGTGCAGCCCGGCTGCTCCGCAGCTGCGCAGTGCGCATTTCCTGCGCGCAGGCAGTGAGTGCTGGTTCCTTGTGAACGAGGGCAACACCGACCTCCACACCACCATCACACTGCCCACCACCCAAAAAGTTGGGCAGTATGATCTCTGGGCAGGGAAAGCAACCCGTGCGCAGGCAAAGGATTTTGCATTGAACCTGCCAAGCCGCAGCAGCCTGCTGCTGTTCACCTGCGAGGAGGCAGATTTTGCCGCTCTGCCGGAGCAGCCAAAGCCGCTGCTGCTGCCCGTGCCGGAGTTCACCCTGAAAAAAGCCGATGGCATTCAGGTCAAAAAGACCTATGTTGCCGAGGCAGAGTACAGCGCAGAACAGGCAAACGCCGATTATCCGCTGTTGGAACTGGATGCCGAGGAGATGGCCGAACTCTGGGTCAACGGAAAATTTGCCGGCGTTTCGTTCTGGAACAAGCACCGGTTTGACTTGAAGGGCCTGCTCCATCCGGGCAGCAATGCGTTCAAGCTGGTCGTGACCGGCAGTCTGGCAAACCGTTATGGCAAACACGCCGTTCCTTACGGCTTACAGGAGGCTTCTGTATGAGTTTGAAAAATATTTATACCTGTTTCCCCGGCGGCAAGCACAAGGCTCTGACGTTCAGCTTTGACGATGGCCGCGTGGAAGACCGTCGCCTTGTAGAATTGTTCAACCAGTACGGCATGAAGGGCACCTTCAATCTGAACTCTGGCCTGCACAATGCAGAGCGCATCCCGGTCAGCGAATATAAGGAACTGTATCGTGGGCACGAGGTGGCCTGCCACACCGTTCTGCACCCCACCATTGCACGTTCTCCGCTGGATCAGGTAGCCCAGCAGATTCTGGAAGACCGCCGTGCATTGGAAGAACTGGTTGAGACCCCGGTACGCGGCCTTGCCTATCCAAACGGCAGTTACACCCATAAAATCATGGAACTGCTGCCGGCACTGGGTATCCGCTATGCGCGTACTGTGCGCAGCACACAGGGTTTTGCTATCCCGGAAGACTTTACCGAATGGAACCCGACCTGTCATTTCCGGCGCGGGATGCTGGAACTGGGTCAGCAGTTCCTCACCATGCACAAGACCCAGTATCTGTACCTGATGTACGTCTGGGGCCACAGCTATGAACTGCCCGAACAGGATGGCTGGGCGCAGATGGAGCAGTTCTGCCAGATGATGAGCCATCAGGACGACATCTGGTACGCTACCAATATTGAGATCGTAGATGCTCTGGAAGATGCCGCCCGGCTCCAGTTTACCGTGAACGGCGATCTGTGCTATAATCCGAACGCTGCATCCTGCTGGGTCAGTGTAGGCGGAAAGATCTACGAACTTCCCGGTGGAACGACAACACGATTTGAGTGAGGAACACACCCATGAAACATGAACTTGAATTTTTCCCGGACGGAACCCCGATCAACGATTGGTTCTATGAGATTGAAACCCCGGAACTTTCTGCGCTGGGTAAGCCGTATCGGCTGACAGATTACGGCATCCTGCCGGATGGTCGGATGCACACAAAGGAGATCCAGTCCGTCATTGACCTTGCAGCCAAAGAGGGCGGCGGTGTTCTGGTAGTTCCGGCTGGTGTTTACCACACGGGTGCGCTGCACTTCAAACAGGGCGTGAATCTGTATGTGGCACAGGGCGGCACCCTGATGGGCAGTGATGACATTGCCGATTATGACCTCTGCGAAACACGCATGGAAGGGCAGAACTGTATCTACTTCTCGGCCCTCATCAATGCCGATGGCGTGGATGGCTTTACCATCAGCGGCCCCGGTACCATCGACGGCAACGGCCTGCGCTCTTGGCGGGCGTTCTGGCTGCGCCGCAAGTGGAACCCCAAATGCACGAATAAGGACGAGCAGCGTCCCCGGCTCGTGTTCATCTCCAACAGCAAAAATGTGACCTTTGCCAATATCACCTTGCAAAATTCCCATTATTGGACGACCCATCTGTACCGCTGCGACCATGTGAAGTACCTGAACTGCCGCATTCTTTCACCGGCGCACCCGGTTCCGGCTCCCAGCACCGATGCCATCGACATTGATGTCTGCACCGATGTTCTGGTCAAGAACTGCTATCTGGAAGTGAACGATGATTCGGTCGTGCTGAAGGGCGGCAGAGGCCCGTGGGCCGATACCGCACCCGAAAACGGCGTCAATGAGCGGATTCTGGTGGAGGACTGTCGCTACGGTTTCTGCCATGGCTGTCTGACCTGTGGTTCGGAGTCCATGCACGACCGCAACGTCCTGATTCGCCGCTTGAAAGTAGACCACGCCTGCAATCTGCTCTGGCTGAAAATGCGCCCGGATACACCGCAGCATTACGAGTACATTACGATGCAGCAGGTGGATGCTGTTGTGGAGAGTTTTGTCAACATCAATCCGTGGACGCAGTTCTACGATTTGGAAGATCGCAAGGACATTCCGCTTTCCTATGCAGATCACATCACCGTGGAGGACTGCCGCTGTGAGTGCCGCGAATACTTCAACGTAAAACCGGAACCGATGCAGTACCGGCTCTCGGACTTCACGTTCCGGAATCTGGATATTCGCGCAAAAGAAAATTCCTTTGACCCGACCGCAGTGAACGGTATGGTCTGCGAAAACTGCAATATTTCTGCTCTGGATACCGCACCCGACATCCATTACATTCCCCCCGTACCG